>NZ_JAGHFM010000131.1 GCF_017888745.1 Terrisporobacter sp.
ATGAGTAATAATCAACAAGTTTTAGGTACAGAACCTGTAGGAAAATTACTAATAAAATACTCTGTGCCAGCAATAATTGGTATGATGGTAAACGGATTGTACAACGTGGTAGATAGAATATTTATAGGTAATATGCCAGGAGTTGGACCACTTGCCATAACTGGTTTAGGTGTTACAATGCCTATAATGACTATAATAATGGCATTTGGCATGCTTATAGGTATAGGTACAGCTACTAATATTTCTATTAAATTAGGGCAAGGAAAAAAAGACGAAGCAGAAAAATTTATAGGAAATTCAATTACATTATCAGTAATAGTTGGATTAACAATAATGGTAATTGGACTAATATTTGGAGATCAAATACTTCAATTATTTGGGGCTAGTACAAGTAGTTTAGAATATGCAAAAGCCTATATTAATGTAATTTTACTAGGAACTGTATTTAATCTAATAGGATTTGTTTTTAATAGTACTATTAGAGGTGATGGTAATCCAAAACTTTCTGCAACAATAATGGTTGTAGGATGTGTATTAAATATAATATTGGATGCCCTATTTATTTTTGTATTAAATATTGGAATAAAGGGTGCCGCATTAGCAACTATTATTTCTCAGTTTGTTACTGCTATTTGGGGATTAGCTTATTATACAAAAGGAAAATCAAACTTAAAACTTCATAAAGTTAATTTAAAATTAGATAAATCCTTAGTATTTACAATAGCTGCAATAGGATCTGCTCCATTTGCCATGCAATTAGCAGCAAGTTGTGTTCAAGTAATAAGCAATAATGCACTTAGAACTCATGGCGGAGATTTAGCTATAGGTGCTATGGCTACTATAAACTCTATAATTATGATGGTCGGTATGCCAATAGTAGGTATAAGCCAAGGTGCACAACCTATAATAGGATTCAACTATGGATCTAAAAAATATGATAGAGCGGAAAAAACTCTTAAATTAGCTACAATAACTGCTACTCTAGGCTTAACTTTAGGTTGGATTATAGTTCAATTATATCCAGAGCCAATAGTAAGCATGTTTAATAGTGATGCAGAGCTTGTAGCTATATCAGTAGATGGAATAAGAAAATATTTATTCATGATGCCTTTAATAGGAATGTCTATGATTGGATCAAACTATATTCAATCAATTGGTAATGCCAAACAAGCAATGTTCTTAAGTTTACTTAGACAAGTAATATTATTAGTTCCTATGATGCTTATTTTACCAAAATTCTTAGGTTTAAATGGTGTTTGGTTCTCTCAACCAACTGCAGATGTAATTTCTTTCATAGTAACATTTATAGTAGTTCGTAAAGAAGTTAAATCTCATAAAAATGAAGATATGGACTCGGCAGCTTAAAAATTAGGAAATACTAGATAATTATATGATAAATGTTAAATAGCTAGACATTGGGCAATTTATGCCACTATGTCTAGCTATCTTTATATACCATTATTAATTATAAATACATCAAACTCAGATTCTTCTATTTCATTGAAATCTATCATCAATTCATATTTTCCATCTTCATATACTGGATCAATTAAAATAGAATATATAATATTTGGTTCAAATAAAGATTACTTTTTCTTTATACTCATTCCTATAACCATTCCAAATAACATTCCAAAACATATGCCATAAGGTCTAGATTCTTCATTAAAAAAGATTGTGCCTATTGCCACCCCAAAACACATCCCTATAGCCATATAATTTTCTTCTGGATTTTCTGCATTTTCTTCATTTTGGTTTACTTTCTCATCTTCAAAAGCTTTTCTTTTTTCATTTGTCTTCTTAACGTTATTTATGAATAAAATAACTGCAATTCCCACAACTACCACTGGTAAAAGTATTAAAATAAAATCAATCATAATTTTTAACCCCCTATAATTTTGTTTAATTCACAATATATTTTCTATATTCTTAAATTATATCAGATTTACAAACATATAGGAATAAGAAATCATTAGACTAATGGATTAAATATGCCGATAAAATAAGTATGTAATGGGAATAATTTAAATCAAAAATATATAATTTTATGAATAACTAACTTTTTGTAGACATTTGAAATAATTGTGATACTATCTAAATAAATAATTATAATTGTTAAGAGGGTGATATTATGAATACAGTTGAAATTGTAAGGACTGTAGTAGGAGTAGTACTTATACTATTTGGATTAGGAGTATATGCATATGATAAACTTCACAATATGAAATATTCAGAATTTAGATATAGTCCTATAAGTTGGCTTATTTGCCTATTAGCAGGTGTTTGTGCTATGACTTATAACGTGAAAGTAGGAATTATATGTGGAGTAGTTACCTTAATATTATGGTTAATTACAAAGATGGCTGTATTAAATTTAGTAAAAAAAAGATCAATATAAATATATAAGAAACAATATATAAAGATTTGAGCATATTTTTTATATTTAATTTATTCATAATATTAATATAATGCAAACAAATAAGTAGGAGTATATCAGTTAGGATACCCCTACTTTTTTGTTCGGATTATATTAAATTTCTTGAGTGTGTGAAAAAAACTCTGTAAATTACAAAATCCAACAGCTTTCTATGATAGTATTAAATTATTATAGGAGGCTGTTTTATTATGGGGAAAAGAAAAGAAAAATTTAGTGAGGGAAAGAAAAA
>NZ_JAGHFM010000017.1 GCF_017888745.1 Terrisporobacter sp.
GAATTATAGATTCTGGAATAAATTATCTTCATCCAGATTTTATAAATGAAGATAATATAAGTAAAATAGTATCAATATGGGATCAAGAAAGCAGTACAAATTCACCTCCAAATGGAATGACTTTTGGTAGTGAATTTACTAGAGAAGAGATTAATCAAGCTATAATTAATAATGATCCTACACTAACAGTTGATAACTTAGGAACAGGAACTATTGCAGCTGGAATAGCTGTTGGAAATGGAAATGTTAATCCTTTATATAGAGGTGTAGCACGAGGCAGTGAGTTAGTAGTAGTTAAGTTAAGAGAATATGAAGGTACATTTAAAGACGGAAGGGTAAACTATATAAATACAGATTTCTTAGCAGCTATAAAATATATTTTAGATGTAGCAAACAAAGAAAATAAATTTTTAATTATAAACTTGACTATAGGTGAAAGGCCAAGATCTGTATTATTAACAAATTTACTAGATACTTTTCCTCAAATAACAAATATAGGTACTTTTGTAGTTAGTGGAGCAGGAAATGAGGGTAATACAGATATACATTTTGAAGGAAATTTATTAAATGTGGATGAATTTCAAGATGTAATTCTTGAGGTTGGTGAGCAAAATAGTTTAGATATTGTAATCACATTAAATGATCCAGGAAGAACTGGTGCTGAAATAATATCTCCATCTGGTGAAATAAGCTATAGGGTAGATTATTCTCCTGATGAATCTCAATATGAAGGGAAATATAATTTAGAAGACTCACCTTATGAAATGAGATTATCCTATCCTTGGCTATTATCAGGAAATGAAGAACTTCTCATTAGAATTTTAAATATAAAGCCAGGTATATGGACAATAAGATTATTTCCTGAAATTATAATAACAGGAGAATTTGATATTTATTTACCAAATAAAAACTTAATTGCTGAAGATACTAGATTTTTAGATCCTAATTCCTACTCAACAATAACCTTATATGGAGCAACAGAAAATGTTATAACTATAGGAGCCTATAATGATAAAACTAACAGTATGTGGATTGGTTCATCAAGAGGTCCTTTAAAAGATAAAAGGAGAGTAAAGCCAGATGTAGTAGCGCCAGGAGTAGATATTATAGCTCCTTATATGAGAGATAGTTATGTAAAAGCTACAGGAACAGGAGTTAGTAGTTCTTTAACTTGTGGTATATTAGCATTAATTATAGAATATATAAGCAATCAAGGAACATATGCAAGTAAAGCTTTGTTAACAAGTGTTTTAAAAACTTATCTAATGCTTGGAGCAATAAAAAATCCAATATATACATTTCCTAATGATACACAAGGGTATGGAGTACTTAGTTTACAAGGTACGATAGAAGCTATTGCAAATAAAATTTAAGCATATGAATTTTAAATATAATATTGGTTAAAAATAAGTATACACAAAAGAAAAAGAGGTGACATCATGGATATAAAAGATAAACAATTAAGTGGCAAAGATAATGAAAGACTTACAAAAACTACACCTACTAACTGTGAATATACTGCAGCATGGGCTAATGTAGATAATATAGTTCCTGTTAGTCAAGTGACACAACCCTCTCTTGATGATGTTATAGATGCAAAAGAATGGGTTGATAATGGTAGCAAATTATAATATTTTTTTAAGATGAAGACTTTATCTTCATCTTTTTAACTGTAAGGAAGTTATATGTTAGATGTCCTGTAGATAGCATACAATTTTCAACTTTGTTACTTTGAGAAACTCGAAAAGTCGTTAGCAAAATGAGCGAAGCGCCTACGCAGTGTCTTAAGCAACGTGAATTATATATATGGATAATTTTGAAATTAGAAGTATACCCAATTATTAAGAATTTGTAAAGTAGGATTTAAATATTTTATTTATATATTATTTGTAATAAATCTATAATAATTAGTATAACTTACAAATTAATAAAAAATACAAATTGAATAAAATATTGACTTAAATTTTATAAGTTGGTATAATCTTGTTAAATAAATGAAATACTATATATTAGATATAAAGACTATGAAAAGAAGAAGTAAATATAAAAACTGGTTTTAGCGAGTTGAGGATGGTGGGAGCTCAATACAAAGCTTATATTGAATAACATCTTGGAGTCTCTATCCGAAAGCAAAAAAATAAGCAAGTAGATGTAGACGGAAGGTCCCGTTATAGACCGTATAAGCAAAGCTTAAACTAAGAGGTCAATTGATATTGACAATTAGGGTGGTACCGCGAGAGTAATAGCCTTTCGTCCCTTTTTTACAGGGGATGAAGGGCTTTTTTTAATATAAAATAAGTTTAAGAAAAGCTAACTTAAGGATAAAATTTATGGGAGGAATTAAAATGCAAAAAGAATTTTTAACTGTAAAAGAGCTTTACAGACAAAAAGAAGAGTATATAGGACAAACTGTAAAAGTAGCAGGATGGATAAGAACATCTAGAGCTTCTAAAAACTTTGGTTTCGTAGAATTAAATGATGGAACTTTCTTTAAAAATATGCAAGTTGTCTTATCTGATGAAAAATTAGAAAACTTTAAAGAAATAACAAAGTTACCAATAAGTTCATCAATAATAGTAGAAGGTGAATTGGTTTCTACAGAGGGAGCAAAACAACCTGTAGAGATACAAGCTACAAATATAATAGTGGAAGGAGAGTCAGATAACTCATATCCTTTACAAAAGAAAAGACATACTCTTGAATACTTAAGAACTATAGCTCACTTAAGACCAAGAAGTAATACTTTTTCAGCAGTATTTAGAGTAAGATCTTTAGCTGCATATGCTGTACATAAATTCTTCCAAGAAAGAAACTTTGTATATGCTCATTCACCAATCATAACAGGAAGTGACTGTGAAGGTGCTGGAGAAATGTTTAGAATAACTACTCTAGATATGAACAACTTACCAAAAACTGAAGAAGGAGATATAGATTATTCTCAAGACTTTTTCGGAAAAGAAGCTAACTTAACAGTTTCTGGGCAATTAAATGCTGAAATAATGGCTTTATCATTTAGAAATGTTTATACATTTGGGCCAACTTTCAGAGCTGAAAACTCATATACAGGAAGACATGCTTCTGAATTCTGGATGATAGAACCTGAAATATCTTTTGCTGACTTAGAAGATAACATGGAGCTTGCTGAAGATATGGTTAAATATATTATAAACTTTGTATTAGAAAATGCTCCAGAGGAAATGGAATTTTTCAATAATTTCATAGACAAAGGATTATTAGACAGACTACACAACATAGTGAACTCTGACTTCAATAGAATAACTTACACTAAAGCAGTAGAATTATTACTTGAATCAGGACAAGAGTTTGAATATCCAGTTGAGTGGGGTATTGATTTACAAACTGAGCATGAAAGATATATAACTGAGCAAATATATAAAGCTCCTGTATTCGTAACTGATTATCCAAAAGACATAAAAGCATTCTATATGAGATTAAATGAAGATGGAAAAACAGTTAGAGCTATGGACTTACTAGTTCCAGGTGTTGGAGAAATCATCGGTGGATCTCAAAGGGAAGAAAGATATGATGTATTATTAGATAGAATCGAAGAGTTTGGACTAAATAAAGAAGATTACTGGTGGTACTTAGAACTTAGAAAATTCGGTACTGCTACTCACTCAGGATTTGGTCTTGGATTCGAAAGAATGATAATGTATTTAACAGGTATGTCAAATATAAGAGACGTTATACCATTCCCAAGAACTCCTAAAAATGCTGAATTCTAATATTAATTTTTTGAGCACCCTAAGCAATATTATTGCTTAGAGTGTTTTTATATTTTAAGGGATTATAAATTATTTGAATAGTATATAATTTATAGTCCAAACTGATAAATTTAATCAACGGGTAAAGCCGTTGGTTATATGAAGTAGAGCGTCCACGTAGTGGCTTGAGCCAAGCGAATTTTTATATTATATATCATGTAAAATAAACAAATATATATAAATATATATGAAGTTAGAATCTATTTTATATTGTAGGTAAATTAATTTCATTTTTTTGATAATAATAGATAAAGTGAAAAATAAATACTTGATTTACAAATATTTAATAACTATGAACTATAATCTAAATGATTTATAAAATTATAATAAATTACTTAGATTATAAAATAGATTTATTATAAGATAGAAATTTTATTTGACTATATAAAAAGTAAGTACTACATTTATTTTATAAATAAGAAATAGAAAGGAGAAAAAATGGAAGAAATAGGACTTATAATAGAAGGCGGTGGAATGAGAGGTTTGTATGCAGCAGGAGTATTAGATTACTTTATGGAACAAGACTTATACTTTAAAGATTGTTATGCAGTATCCGCTGGTGCATGTCATGCTTGTAGTTATTTATCAAAGCAAATAGGAAGATCAATTAAGGTAACACTTGATTATATAAATGATAAAAGATACTGTAGTGTGGAAAGCCTAATAAAAACTGGTGATATGTTTGGTGCAAAAATGCTTTATGACATAATACCAAATGAATTAAATATATACGATTATGAAACTTATGATAATCATAATTGTAATTTTTATTCTGTAGTCACAAATTGTGAGACTGGTAAGTCAGAATATATTAAAATCAAAGATATGAGAAAAGATATTATAGCTGTAAGAGCATCTAGCTCTCTTCCTTTACTATCAAGGATAGTAGAAATTGATAATAAGAAGTATTTAGATGGTGGTATTTCAGATTCTATACCAATAAGAAAATCTATTGAAGATGGGCATAAAAAGAATATTGTTTTACTAACTAGGGATATAAATTATAGAAAAAGTAAAAATAATTTAATGCCTTTATTAAAAATAAAATATAAGAAATATCCCAATTTATTAAAAAGTATTAAAAATAGACATGAAATGTATAATGATACTTTGGATTTTATTGAAGAAGAAAGAAAGTCAAATAATGCTTTTGTAATAAGACCAAAATCTCCAGTAAAAATAGGAAGATTAGAAAAAGATAAAACAAAACTAAAAGCTTTGTATGATCAAGGATATAACGATGCAAAAGATTGCTTTAATGATTTATTAAAGTTTTTAAACAATTAAATTATAAATATAAAAAGTATAAAGTTTTAAGCATTATAAATAATATTTGAAAATATACATATATTTAAGATTAATATTATATTTAAGATTATTTAGACTATATACTAAAAAAGTATAGATAAGTTTGTTTTTATACAAACCTATCTATACGAACATTCTATTTTCATATAATTAAAAATTTATTTATTTAATAATATATCTTCTATTCCTTTAAAGTCAGATACTTCATAAGTTGGAGACAATTTAGTTTTGTTTTCTATATTATTTGGATTAAACCAACAAGTATCTATGTTATAATTAATACCACCTTTTATATCAGAAGATAAACTATCTCCAATCATAAGTATTTCATTTTTATCAAATTTACCAAGATTATTTATAGCGTATTCAAATATATCAGGATTTGGTTTTGAGATACCTATTTCTTCAGAAATTACTATATCTTTAAAGTATTTTGAGATAATAGACTTTTTAATTCTTCTTTCTTGAACAGAAGTAAGTCCATTAGTAACAATAGAAAGTATGTAATTTTTACTTAATTTTTCTACAAGCTCATAAGCTCCATCAAATAAAAATGATCCATCACCTAAGTGTTTCATATAAGAAGTAGCAAATTCATTTTCATCAAAATTCATCCCTAGTTTATCGCCTAATCTTTTAAATCTTTCTACTTTTAATTTTGCTTGAGTTATAAGACCTTCTTCTAACTCTTTCCAGATAGCTGTATTTATTTCTTTATATGTACCAAAATGATAGTCTTCATCGTAATCAGCACCGAATTCAATCATAGTATTTTTAAAAGCTTCTCTTTCAGATTTCTTAAAATCAAATAAAGTTTCGTCAGCATCGAATAATATAACTTTGTATTTCATAATTAATTTCCCCCAAGTAGTCTTTTAATAATTTAAATTAAATTAATAAGATTATAACATGATATTGAGATAATTTAAATTTTTATAACATAAAAAATATTTAATATAATAAATATCTATAAAATACAGTGAAGATAAAATATAAATAAAAGTATTTTTAATTATTTGTTATAGTTAAGAAAAATAGTATATACAAATGATTTTTAATAATTATATATTAATTAAATAAAAATCGCATATTTTAAACTGTAGATAAAGTTTAAAATATGCGTTATTGTGTATGTCTAAATTAAATTTTAAAAATTATATACTAAATAATAAATCTGCGTATGAAGGGAATGGCCAATATTCTTTACCTACTATAGTTTCAAGCTCATCAGCTATTGCTCTAATTTCTTGCATTTTTATTTTTACAGCATCCTTATAGAATTGGGCATTTTCTTTAACTTCAATATAGTTCTTACTTTCTAGTAGAGCAGAATCTAATTCATCTAATTTTTTTAGTAAGCAAGCATTTAAAGAAGATATTTTCTTTACAAGATTTAATTCAACAGAGCAATCTATTTCAGAGCATAAAGCCTTTTTATCTAGGGCTGTTTCAGTTAAAGATTTAGTATAGGCACAAGCAGCTGGTATTATGGATTTTTTAGCCATCTCTAACATAGTTAAAGCTTCTATATTTAATGTTTTAGAGTATTCTTCTAGAAGAATATCACATCTTGATTGTAATTCCTCTTTAGAATAAACATTATGTCTTTCAAATAATTTTACGTTTTTATCATCAACATAGTGAGGAAGCGCATCAACTGCTGTTTTGAAGTTTAATAGACCTCTTCTTTCTGCTTCAACAACCCATTCTTCAGCATAGTTATTTCCGTTAAATATAATTCTACTGTGTTTTTTCATAGTATTTTTAACTAACTCATTTATAGTAGTTTCTATGTCAGTAGAAGTCTCTAAAGATTTTGCAAAGTCGTCTAGACTATCAGCAACTATAGTATTTAATATAGTATTTGGACAAGCTATATTTGTTGTTGAACCAAGCATTCTAAATTCGAATTTATTTCCAGTAAATGCAAATGGAGATGTACGATTTCTATCAGTAGTATCTTTCATAAATGAAGGTAATACATCAACATCAAATTCCATTTTATTTAATACTTCATCAGTGTATGGTAAATCATTCTCTATACATCTTAAGATTTTCTTTAGTTCCCCTCCTAAAAACATTGATATAATTGCAGGAGGTGCTTCATTTCCTCCAAGACGATGATCATTTCCAGCGCTTGATACAGATATTCTAAGTAAATCTTGGTTTTCATCAACTGCTTTTATTATTGCAGCTAAGAATAATAAGAAAGTTTTATTTTCATTTGGTTTTTTACCTGGACTTAATAGGTTTTTACCAGTGTTTGTTGACATAGACCAGTTATTGTGTTTACCACTACCATTAACCCCTGCAAATGGCTTTTCATGTAGTAAGCAAACAAGACCATGTTTATCAGCTATTCTTTTCATTAAATCCATAGTAATTTGGTTGTGATCAGTTGCTACGTTACTTACACTGAATACTGGTGCTAATTCATGTTGTGAAGGTGCAACCTCATTATGTTTAGTCTTAGATAAAACACCTAATTTCCAAAGTTCCATATCAAGTTCTTTCATATACTCAGCAACTCTTGGCTTTATTGAACCAAAGTAATGATCTTCCATTTCTTGTCCCTTAGGTGGTTTAGCTCCAAATAAAGTTCTATGACAGAATTTTAAATCCATTCTTTTATCAAATAATTCTTTGTCTATTAAGAAATATTCTTGTTCGGCACCCACTGTTGTTATTACTCTTGTTACATCATTATATCCAAGTAAGTTTAACACTTTAACAGCTGATTTATTTATAGCTTCCATAGATTTTAATAAAGGTGTTTTCTTATCTAATGATTGGCCAGAGTAAGCACAAAATGCTGTAGGTATACATAAGGTAGTATCTCTAATAAATGCATAAGATGTAGGATCCCATACTGTATAACCTCTTGCTTCAAAAGTACTTCTAAGACCTCCTGATGGGAATGAAGAACCATCTGGCTCACCTTTTATTAATTCTTTTCCTGAGAACTCCATTATTATATTTCCATCATCTGTTGGTGATATAAAGCTGTCATGTTTTTCAGCTGTTATACCTGTCATTGGTTGGAACCAGTGGGTATAATGAGTCGCACCATGTTCTATTGCCCAATCTTTCATAGTATTTGCAACGACATTGGCTATTTTAGGATTTATTGGTTTTCCCTCATCAATAGTCTTTCTTAAGACTTTATAAACATCTTTAGGTAATTTTTCTCTCATTACATTGTCATTAAAGACTAAACTTCCAAAAATTTTTGATAATTCTTTCATAAATAATTCCCCCTATAAAATTGATACTATCAGAATGATGTATGTAGATATCATATACTTTTAATTTTAAAATTTCTAAAATACTTTCACTAATAAAAAAAGGCGCAGTAGGAAATAAAAATCCTACAGCGCCTTTGCTGTTAATAAATTATGAAATAAGTATATGCAAATTGGTTTAAAATGTCAATAATAATTTTGAAAAAATAAAAAATATAGCAAAACAATATTCTTAAATTGTTTATTTGAATTTATAAAAACTATTTGACTTATAAAAAGACAAGTTGTAGAATTTTATGTAAATAAAACTAGAGTTATTTATAAATA
>NZ_JAGHFM010000132.1 GCF_017888745.1 Terrisporobacter sp.
CACTTTTTCATCTACAGGTTTTAAATCTTCACTTTCGCCTTCAAATACCCCAAAATTCATTTCTTTTAAACCTTTTAATCTTGTATAAGGTATACTCCCATTTGTTGCAATTTCCAATGTATCACAACATCTTTCTGATGAAGAACTATAAGCATTATCTATATTAATATTTTCAAAATACTCTCCTGCTATTTCTGCTTGTTTTCTTCCGGTCTCTGTAAGTGGTGAATCACAATGTCCTTGCATTTTTCTCCTTAAATTAAATAAAGTTTGACCATGACGCATTAAGTATAATATTTTCTTCATATTATTCCCCCTTATAGCTATCTATTTTATGATATGTTAAAAGCTATGTAATTTTTAAATTTCTATAATAATTGTAACATAAATATTAAACGAAAATACATAAATGAATATAGTGTATAATTTTAACAAATTACTACTAATTATTATTTTTTTGCTTATCTATAATATTATCTATTATGACAACTAAAGCTAATACAAAAGCTTCATCCTCAAAATCAACATCTATATAATAATTATCAGTAAAGGCGAAAAATTCTTTTGCAACCTTAGCTATAAGTCTTCCACCTTGATATATTTTATAATTATAGTCAAAGTAATCACCTTGAATAGTTAAATCACCATATTTGCTACTTACACTTAGTTTATCCTTAAAAAAAGTAAATTTTTGACTTACTTGTGCTACCACATCATCATCTTTAAGTATCTCGTAATTAGACATAAATGTAAGCAATTTCTCCTTAGCTGAATAAAGTACTCTTCCATTTTTTAATATATCAAATTGTAGTCCAAAAGTTAAAAATTTATTATCTACAAAGTATACTTCTTCATCAAACTCATTTTTTATCCAAAAATCCTCTTTTATTTTGAAAAATTTTGATTTCATATAATATCTCATATAATTCCCCATCCTTTTACTTAGTTAAAGTATTTTATTATAGATTAACACATTTTACTTTTATTTTATATACATGTTACTTTCTTGTAATTTTTTTACCTTTTCCAACTCTTCTATACATTCTTTAGCCTGATTATTATTTATATATATTAAACAGGATACATCATCATTTCTTTCACTAATTCTAGTAGTTACTCTAACGTGATCCTCTAGTTGTTTAGTTTCAAACTTATATATTAAATCTAAATGACATTCCTTATTATCTATAATTACATTTATACTGTTTTCTGGTATTTCCATATCCACATCTCTTTTTGTATCACTCTGAGATATATTTCCAAATTTAGTATACTTATATGAATGACCTTTATAATCAAATCTATTACTGGTTTTAATTTGCTCGAGTATGTATTTTCCTTCTTCTATTTTATTTTCAAAATCATCTTCTTCATAAAAATAATATTTAGAAAAATAATCTAATTTATATTTACCCATAATGTCCTCCTACTTAATTATTTAGAATTAGTATCTGCAAAATATATAAAGTAAATTCTATAACTAAAAAAACTGCATCCTTAGTTAGAATGCAGTTTATTATTTATTAATTTTTCTAATTTACTATAAATGATTTTTTTATATCATTAAAATTAAATACTATATTTAAAATTATCGCTGTAATACTAACCATAAATAAACCATTACTTAATAACATTGATAATAGGCTAGGAAATTTATCAAATATGTTAGGTACAACAGTAACTCCTACTCCTACAGCTAAACTTATGCCAACTATTGTAAAGTTTCCACCTGTAGAAAAATCTACCTTAGATAATATAGATATTCCTGCTGTTAAGATTATTCCAAATAATGATATTGTAGCTCCACCCATTACAGGCTTTGGTATTATAGTTATTAATGCTGCTACCTTAGGGAAAAATCCAATTATTATTAAAAATAATCCTGCCACTTTTATTACATTTCTACTTTTAATATTAGTAAGCTCTATAAGTCCTACATTTTCATTAAACATAGTAGATGGTACTGAACAAAATAATCCGGCAAAGACTTGCCCCATGGCAACTCCTCTTAGTCCTTTTATCTTTGTATTTGAATCAGTACTAGTTTTACATACTTCATCTAATACAGAAAATACTCCTATACACTGTATTAAATTTATTACACAGAAAATAGTCATCATAAGTATTGCATCTATCCTAAATTTTGGCATCCCAAATTTACCAGGATTTATTATTTCAAACCAACTTGCCTCAGCTACTGGTGTTAAATCTACCATACCAAATCCAAATGCTATTATAGTACCTGCTACTATTCCTATTAATAAAGATAATGATCTTAAAAGACCTTTTCCATATTGATTTAATAATACTATAATAATTAATACAAGTCCGCCTAACATAATATTTTCAATAGCTCCAAAGTTAGCTGCACCTTCTCCACCCGCTAAATCTTTAAATGCTACTGGTATTAAACTTATACCTATTAAAGTTACAAATGAACCTACTACTACATCTGGAAAAAATACTAATATCTTATCCATTAGAAAAGATATTGCAAAAATTAATATTCCAGATCCTATTATTGCTCCAAATAATGTATCTAAACCATATTGTCCACCAATTGATATCATAACTCCAAGAGGAGCAAATGATGCCCCCATTACCAATGGTAGCTTAGAACCTATATTAGCAAACCCTAATGTTTGAATTAATACTGATATTCCACTTGTAAAAAGATTTGCTGATACTAAAAATGCAATTGTTTTATTATCTAAATTTAGCGCACTTCCTAAAATTAATGGTACTGCTATTGATGCAGGACACATTGTAAGAACATGTTGAAATGCTAATATTAGTAATTTACCCTTAGATACTTTTTCTTCAAATACATCTGTACAACTAGAACTAATCGCTGACATACTTTTCCCCCTATTTTACCTTTTTATCAATATGTATTAATTTTTAAACCCAGTAACCTTCATGCACTTTTGCTGCCTCTTCTTCAACTGCTTCTACTGGTCCGATTACTACTATATCTTTTTGACCTTTAGAAAATACATCTCTACATGGTAAGTCAAAAGTTGGATTTTGGTCGTGGCTTCCAGTAAGCTCTAATAATCTTCTTTCTGTCATTCCATATACTACTCTACCTATGTTTGCCCAATATATTGCTCCAGCACACATTGCACATGGTTCTGCTGTAGTGTATAAAGTACAAGTCCATAAAAACTCTTTGCTATATTCTTTTGATGCTCTTTCTGCAAGTGCTG
>NZ_JAGHFM010000133.1 GCF_017888745.1 Terrisporobacter sp.
GGTGCAAGTTCAGATCATATGATATTAGATGTAAGTAACACAAAATATGACTATAAGGTAGGTGATAAAGTAGAATTTTTATTAACTTATGGAGGTCTAATGTCATCTAGTACGAGCGAATATGTTTGGAAAGAAATAATAGAATAGGTTAGGTTATTAAAACAAACTAGGAGGGAATTGTTTTATGAAAGAGCGAGAGTCTAGAAAAGCAACCCTGTTTGAAGCGATGATACCGATTACGTGTTTGATATTATTTTTAGGTGTAGGAATATTGATGTATGGGGCATCTCCTCATGTGCCATTAATAGGAGCAGCTGCAGTAGCAGGGCTTGTATCTGTGTATAGGCTTGGGTTTAAATGGAGTGAACTAGAGTTAAGTATGTTTAATAGTATTAAGATGGCAATGCAAGCAATATTAATAATAATCATAATAGGTGTGCTTATAGGAACTTGGATAGTAAGTGGTGTAGTTCCATGTATGATTTACTGGGGACTAAAAATTTTATCTCCAAATATTTTCTTAGTAGCATCAACATTAGTATGTTGTATAGTATCACTTGCAACAGGTTCATCTTGGAGCACAATGGGAACAGTAGGTGTGGCTCTTTTAGGAATAGGTCAGAGTTTAGGTATGCCAACTGGATTAATAGTAGGTTCTATAATATCAGGAGCATACTTTGGTGATAAATTATCACCTTTATCTGATACAACTAACTTAGCTCCAGCAATGGCTGGAACAGATTTATTTACACATATAAAATATATGTTATATTCAACTGTACCATCATTAATAATTTGTTTGATTATATATGGTGTAATGGGAATGAAATACTCAGGTAAAGCATTAGATATAAGTCAAATAGAATTAATTAGATCAACATTAGATTCTACATTTAATACTTTATCACCAGTATTATTATTAGCTCCTTTAACAGTAATTGGATTAGTTTTATTTAAAGTACCAGCTATACCAGGACTTATAGTAGGTGCCATATTAGGAGGAGTATTTGCATTAGGATTACAAGGGGAATCTATGGGAGCAATATTAGAAGCAGCACAAAATGGTTATGTTTCAACAACAGGAGTTGAAGCGGTTGATGAGTTATTATCTAAAGGTGGACTTATGAACATGATGTCTACTGTATCTTTAACAATATGTGCTCTATCTCTTGGAGGTATCTTAGAAAAAGCAGGTATGCTTGAAGTAATAGCATCTTCTTTATTAAGATTAGCAAAAGGTGTATTTGGAACAGTATTATGTACAATGGTAACTTGTACAGTTACTAATGTAATAGCAGGTGAGCAATATTTATCTATTGTTATACCAGGAAGAATGTATAATAAGGAATATCAAAAAAGAGGTATACATCCTAAGATGTTATCAAGAGCTTTAGAAGATAGTGGGACCTTAAGTTCTCCATTAGTACCATGGAATACATGTGGAGCATATATAACAGCAACACTAGGTGTATCTGCATTCACATATGGTCCATATGCACTATTAAATATTATAAATCCATTGGTATCTCTAGCATTAATTGCATGTAAGTTTAAAGTTGTAAAAATAGAAGATGAGCCTGAAACTTGTTTAAGCTTTAATGAATAATATGATAAATATTTTAGAATTAATATAAATTATCCAATGTCCTATATAGCATAAGGTTATATAGGACATATTTATTTATATGAAAAAATATCATGAGGATTAATAAAAATTGATTTAATACAATGAAGAGTGTATAATATATTTACTATTTTGTGGAAAAATTTACAAAAAGTTAAATTCATTGATAATTAATCAAGGAGAATTTTTATTATATCAAAATCATAGGGGTGAATAATATGAAACTTTGGGGAGGCCGTTTTAGAAACGAAGAAAATGGATTAATGGAAGCGTTTAATAAATCATTTGGGTTTGATTCAGTATTATATAAAAAGGATATTGAGGGGAGTTTAGCCCATGTACATATGCAGTTGAAAGTTGGTCTATTAAACGAAGAAGAGGGCAAATTAATTAGTGAAGGCTTAAAATCTATAGAAAAAGATATAGAAGATGGAACTTTATGTCTTGATGGCAATTATGAAGATATACATAGTTTTGTAGAAATTAACTTAATACAAAGAATAGGTGAGGTAGGCAAAAAACTACATACAGGTAGAAGTAGAAATGATCAAATTGCTGTAGATATGAGATTATTTGCAAAGGAAAAAGCCTATGAAATAATAGATTATATTCAAAATTTAAAATCTACATTGAAAGAAGTTGGAGAAAAAAATCCTGTTATAATGCCTGGGTATACTCACTTACAAAGAGCGCAAGTAGTTACTCTTAAGCATCATTTAATGGCATATTATAATATGTTTGATAGAGATTCGAAAAGAATAAAAAATGCCATTGAAATCTTAGACGAAAGTCCTTTAGGATGTGGAGCTTTAGCTGGAACTACCCATAATATAGATAGAAGTATTACTTGTGATAAATTAGGGTTTAAAAAGCCTATGGACAATTTCATGGATGGCGTTAGTGATAGAGATTATTTATTGGAACTTATGAGTGATTTTTCTATAATAATGATGCATTTAAGTAGGCTAAGCGAAGAATTAATATTATGGAGTAGCCAAGAATTTAAATTTATAGAAATTGATGATTTATATTCAACAGGAAGTAGTATAATGCCACAAAAGAAAAATCCTGATGGAGCAGAGCTGATAAGAGGGAAAACTGGAAGAGTGTACGGTAATTTAATGTCCTTACTAACTGTAATGAAGGGATTACCTCTTGCTTATAATAAAGATATGCAAGAAGATAAAGAAGGATTTTTTGATAGTGTTAATACTCTTTCTATGTGTATTCAAATAATGGAAAGAATGATAGCTACTTTAAAAGTAAGAGATGATAATATGAAAAAAGCTGTTAGAGATGGTTTTTTAAATGCTACAGAAGTTGCAGATTATCTAGTTAATAAAAATGTTCCATTTAGAGATGCTCATGGAATAGTTGGGCAAATTGTAATATATTGTGAAGATAATAATAAAGCCATAGAAGATTTATCTTTAGAAGAATTATCGCAGTTTTCGAATACATTTGAAGAAGATGTATATGATTTTATAGAATATGAAAATATATTAAATAAAGGTATTAAAATAAATTTAAAATAAAAATAAGATGGTTTATACCATCTTATTTTTATTTCTTTCTATATTTTCTTTTGTGTTTATTTAATCTTTTCTTTTTCATACGTCTTTTTTTAAATATTCTAGATATAACAAATATAATAAATAAAGTGACTAAGGCTAATAATAATCTAATTGAGTATTTTACTGTTTGATTTTCTGTAATAAAACCAAATATGCTATTTAAATCATTTTGAGCTATTAAAGGCACTGATTTCTCTAATTTTTTTCCATTATATATATCTAATGTACCGACTTTATCACCTTTTTTTATCGGTAAATTATAATCTAAATTAGTCTCTGTTGAATATTCATCAGATACTTTAGTACCTTTTTCTAATACTAATTTATAATTATACTCTGGTTTATAAAGTAATTCTTTTTGTTTTGTAAATAAAATTCTTTTATTAGCAGCATAATCATCTTTATTAACTATAGTTTGTGTATAATAAGTATCAAAAGCGTAGTCTATTAGTGTTCTAGAATCAACATATAAATCTGTATCTGTATCTTTATAAACTGCAGTGATAACTCTCATATTATCTTTTACGGCGCTTGCTAATAAGCATTTTCCTGCATCATCTGTATATCCAGTTTTAATACCATCAACTATATCATATTTGATATCAGTTAATTCACCTTTATACATCATTTTTTCATTAGAAGTTAAAAACTTATTAGTGTTTTTAAATATTCTAGTAACAAAACGTCTACTAGTAGATGTATTAGACTCTTTAAATGTTATAGATTTTGTACTAACTATTTCTCTAATTAATTCGTTACTCATAGCTTCTCTAGCCATTAGAGCCATATCATAAGCTGTTGTGTAATGTTTTTTATCAGGTAATCCATGTGGATTGTTAAAATGAGTATTTTTTGCTCCTATAGCCTTCGCTTCTTTATTCATTAATTTTGCGAAATCTTCCACACTTCCTGAGACATATTTAGCGAGTAATTCAGCGGCATCATTAGCAGAGTGTATTAATAAACCTTGTAATAATTCTTTTACTGTAAATATTTCCCCTTTTTCTAAATACATACTTGATCCATCAACATAAGGATCTTCTTTAATCTCTATAGGATCATCTAAATTTTCAACGTTTTTTATTACTAAGTATGCAGTCCATATCTTAGTTGTTGAAGCAGGATATATCTTTTGGTTTCCGTTTTTTTCATAAAGTACTTCACCTGTTTCATAATCTAGTACCACTGAATGAGGAGAAGAAATAGATACATCTTTACTATCAGCAAATGAAGAGATTGGACTTGAAAAAGTTGTTGCAGAGACAAGTAATACAAGCAAAAAACATAAAAACTTTTTCATATTAAACCTCCAAATTTTAATCTTAGATTTTAGTATAACATATTTTTGTTAATAATTGAATTAAGGAGGTATAAAAATTGTTTAATGTAAAGAAAATAAGGATACTTTTATTTATTTTATTAATATCCATAGGAGGATTAGTGATAAAAGATAAATATACTTCAAATAATGAAATATATGTTTTAAGTGAAGAAGATTCTAAAAATACAGCAGATAACAATCTTAAAACTGAAAAACATAAAGATGAAAAGGACTTAAAAGTGACAAATAAAGAGATAACAGTTTACATAAGTGGAGCAGTAAAAAATCCTGGTATTGTGACTTTAAATTCAGGTGAAAGATTAGCTAAAGCAGTAGAGCAAGTAGGAGGAACTACAGAAAAAGCAGATTTGAATAAGATAAACTTAGCTATAAAAATAGAAGATGAAATGCATTATGTAATTCCTGAGATAGGGCAAGAAGTTAACGATAACTCTGAAAATATAAATGATGATGCTGTAAGCAATAACAAAACTGATAATTCAACAAAAATAAATATAAATACTGCTACTATTGAAGAACTGGATACTTTACCAGGAGTAGGTGAAGCAACTGCAAATAAAATATTAAATCATAGAAAAGAAAATGGAAATTTTGAAAATATAGAAGAAATAAAAAATGTTAATGGTATTGGAGATAAAAAATTTGAAAATATAAAAGAACTAATAAGTGTAGAATAAAAAATTCTTCCTAATATGTAGGAAGAATTTTTTATTCTATTATGATTAATTATTTAAATCACAAATAGAAAAGCTATTATCTGTAAGATTGAATTTATTTTTTAAATTACTACTCAAATAAATTTTTTTGTCTTTAGTAATAAAAATTGCCTCCACATTATCTAAGTTTTCTACTAATTGCATTCCTTTCTCAAGTCCTAATCCAAAGGTTGTTGTAGATAAAGCATCGCATATCATAGAATTATTAGATATTATTGTAACACTACTTAAATTATTTTCAAAAGGATATCCTGTATGAGGATTTATCATATGGTGATAGATTTTATTATTTTTTTCTATGTATCTTTCATAAATTCCAGAAGTAACAACTGATTTATTTGACACTTTAATATTTCCTATGGAATTACCTCTGGGTTTAGTTGGGTCCTGTATACCTATAGAAAAAGGCTCATTGTTTTTTTTAGTACCAAGAGCGTATACATTTCCACCCAAATTTATTAATGCACTTTCTAAATTTTCTTCTTTTAAATATTTATAAATTTTATCTGCTGCATATCCTTTAGCAATTCCACCCAAATCAATTTTCATATTCTCTTTATTTAGTTTTACAGAGTGAGTATTTTCATCTAGAAGAATATTTTTATAATCAACTAGAGATAATTTATCTGATATTTCTTCTTTACTTGGGACTTTAGCACTATCTGTTCCTATGGACCATAAATCAATTATAGGACCTATACTTATATCAAAAGTATCATTAGATATCTTAGAGAACTCTATAGATTCTTTTATAACATAAAAGGTATCTTCTGAAACCTTTACATAGTCCTTGCCAGCCATATTATTTATTTTAGATATTTCACTAGAAGTAAGTTGAGAGCTCATTTTATTCTCTATATCTGTTAATATTGAGCCACATTCTTTTAGTATTTCATCACCGATTTTTTTATTTATATTATACAAAGTTATTTCATTGATTGTACCCAAATTATAATATGTATTAGAGTACGTATCTTCTTTTTTATTAAGATTTACTATATATAAAGAAAATAAAATAAATACTATTATTAGTAAGGCGAAGGGAAGTTTTTTCTTATTCATAATGAATCCTCCAATTTTTTATGATATATTTAATTTATCATTTATCATTATATCATAAATATTGGTAAATAATATTGATGACAGGGAGTGAATGTAGTGAAAAAAAAGGATTTCATATTGATTGGTTTAGTACTAATTGTTGTATCCATAAGTTTTGGTATAAACACTATAATAAATAATAAGGATTCAGAGTCAATAGAAATATATGTAGATAACAAACTATATAAAACATATAGTATTGATGATGAAGATGAGTTTAAAATAAACACTAAAGATGGATATAATATTGTGAAAATTCATAATGGTGGAGTTGAAATTACTGAGGCTTCTTGTCCAGACAAAGTTTGTATTAAATCTGGTTTTATAACTAAATCTAGTGAAAGTATAGTTTGTTTACCTAATAAGGTTAATATAAAAATAATAACTCATAATAAAAATGAACAAAAAAATCAAGAGGATATTATAGTAAATTAATTTAATGGAGGATATAGCATGGTTAACTTAGGAAATGATTGGGATAGTTTATTAAAAGAAGAATTCCAAAAAGACTATTACATAAAATTAAGAGAATTTCTTATAGAAGAATATAAAAGTAGGGTTATATATCCAAATATGTATAACATTTTTGAAGCATTAAAACATACATCATATAAAGATACGAAGGTCTTAATATTAGGGCAAGATCCATACCATGGAGAAAATCAAGCGCACGGTTTAGCTTTTTCTGTTCAGCCTAATGTAAAAACACCACCTTCTTTATTGAATATGTATAAAGAACTAAAAGATGATTTAGGGTGCTTTATACCTAACAATGGGTATTTAATGCCGTGGGCAGATCAAGGTGTATTACTTTTAAATACAGCATTAACTGTAAGAGCTCATGAAGCAAACTCTCATCAAAATAAAGGGTGGGAAATATTTACTGATGAGATAATCAAGAAGCTAAATAAAAGAGAAGATCCAGTTATATTTGTTTTATGGGGTGCAAACGCAAGAAAGAAAAAAGAATTTATCGACGGGAATAGACACTATATTTTAGAAGCTCCACATCCAAGCCCTCTTTCTGCAAGAAGAGGATTCTTCGGGTGTAGACATTTCTCAAAAATAAATGACATTTTAAAAAGCTTAGGAAAAGAAACTATAGATTGGCAAATTCCTAATATATAAATTTAATATAACTTTATGTAACATTTTATAAAAATATAGAATAGTATATACAAAGGTAGGGTGTTATGTATGAAAGTTATAGAGATAAATAGCAAAAAAGCCAATGAGATGATTAAAGCTAATAAATTTAGTTTAATAATTGATTTAAGAGAAGAAGAATTATATTTAAAAGGTCATATACCATATGCTATAAACATACCTACTTATGAAATAAATGACCATATAGATTATATTAGAAGTATGTCTAGTAAAAATATTTTATTATATTGTACTAGTGGAATACAAAGTATATCTGTTGGAAAAGTTCTTTTAGCAAGTGGGTTTAAAAATGTATATAGTTTGTATAAAGGTATGGAAAATTATAATTACAAAATAGTAAAATAATCAGATAGAAAATGTAACAATTTTGTTACTTGTTGAAATTTGTTGTAAGAGTGCTTAAATAGTTGAAAATACTAGATAAGCACTTTTTGATTTTTTTGTCAAGTTGACAACTATTAATAAATAGTTTACAATTTAGTTACAAAATAACTTTGAAAGAATAATTTAATTCAGAGTTAAATAAAACTTAGGAGGAGATAGTTTGAGTTATATAAATAGAAAATTAAAATCTATTTTATTATCGGGGCTATTATCTATGGGGATTGTAACAGTGAATTATGTTGCCTTTAATAAGGAAGTTGTTTTAGTAGTTGATGGACAAGAAATAGAGGTAAATTCTTTTCAGTCTAACGTACAAGGTGTGTTAGATGAAAATGAAATTGATTATGATGAAAATGACATAATAAGTGAAGATTTAGATAAAACATTAGAAGATGGTATGAAAATAGAAATAAAAAAGGTTGAAAGAAGAACAATTACAGAAACAGACGATATTCCTTTTGAAACTGTAGAACAAAGTGATAGCTCATTATTAAAGGGAAGTACCAAAATAGCACAAGAAGGTAAAAAGGGGACAAAAGAATTAATTTACGAAGCAATATATTATGATGGTAAATTATTTGAAAAGAAACTAGTTGAAGAAAATATTTTAAGAAAACCTGAAAATAAAATAGTATTAAAAGGAACAAAAGAAAAAAGCCAACCGAAAAGTGATAACAGTACAAAAAGTATTAAAACTAGTACTAGTACAAGCTCAAAAAGTAGTTTAGGTACAAAAATGGTTGTACAGGCTACGGCATATAGTGGTGATGGAATAACATCTACGGGTACAGTTCCTAAATGGGGAACAATAGCCGTTGATCCAAAAGTTATACCTTATGGTACAAAGGTATATATACCTCAATTTGGCCAATACTTTATCGCAGAAGATTGTGGTGGAGCAATAAAAGGAAATAAAATAGATATATTTATGAATAGTGAATCTCAGTGTGTAGACTGGGGAAGAAGAACAATAGATATATACATTGTAAAATAGAATTTAAGCCCTCAATGTGGACAAGCACTTTGAGGGTTTTTCATATTATTAAAGATAGACATTTTCAATAGTTCAATGTTTAAAAATATTAATTTGTAATAAAATAATTATATTAGCTATTTAAAAAAAGTAGAATTTAATTTATAATAATATTTATTTTAAAATCAAGGAGAAGAAAATATATGAATAAATTTACAACAAGAACAAGTCTTATTGTAGGAGATGAAGGAATAGAGAAATTAAAAAATTCAAATGTAATAGTTTTTGGTGTAGGAGGAGTAGGTAGTTTTGCAGCGGAAGCTATAGTTCGTGCTGGTGTAGGTAATATAACTATAGTTGATTTTGATGATGTTGATATAACTAATATAAATAGACAGTTACCTGCATTACATTCTACAGTAGGTAAATTAAAAGTGGATGTAATGAAAGAAAGATTATTAGACATCAATCCTAATTTAAATATAAAAGCTATTGCTAATAAATATAATAAAGAAACAACAGATGAAATATTAGTAGAAGACTATGATTATGTAGTAGATGCTATAGATATGGTTACTTCAAAAATACTATTAGTAGAAGAATGTAACAAAAAAGGATTAACGTTAATCAGTTCTATGGGAATGGGTAATAAATTAGATCCAACTAAAATAGTTGTTACAGATATACATAAAACGCATACTTGTCCACTGGCAAAAGTAATGAGAAAAGAGTTAAAAGATAGAAGAATAAAAAAACTTAAAGTAGTTTACTCAACAGAGCAACCAAGAGAATTAAAGAAAAAAATAATGAATGGTAGAAAAGTTACTCCAGGAAGTACTTCATTTGTACCTTCAGTAGGTGGTTTAACAATAGCATCTGTTGTAATTAATGATTTATTAAATAAATAAAAAGAAAAGATTTATACAGATAATTTTTTTATTTAGAATTTATAAAAAATTCACTTCGTTCATGTCGCCAACGACTGCGTCCGTTGCTCAAGTAACAAAGTTGAAAATTATATGTTATCCAAAGAACAGATAACATATAATTTCCTTACAATTAAAAAGGCATGAATTCAGCATTTAACTGAAATCATGCCTTTTATTTATATGAAATTAAATTTTCAAATTGAAAGGAAGTTTATTTATAATATTTTTAACTGAATAGATATTATTGAATGTATAAATCTAAAAAATCTCTTACAGTAAGCCAGTAAAGATAAGGACTCATTAAGTCTGAGTTAGCATGTTCGCCTCCTTCTACAGTTAATTTTTCTTTAGGAGAATTAGCTGCTTCATATAATTTATTCATCATATAATAAGGTACAAATTTATCTCTATCACCATGTATAAATAGTATAGGAACTCTGGCTTTTTTTACCTGATTTATAGCAGAAGCTTCTTTGAAAGAATAGCCTGCTCTTATCATTGTTATTAAATCGGTAATATTAATTAATGGAAAAGATGATAAATTTAAGAAAGTTTTTAACTCATACTTAAACTCATCTAAAACAGAGGTATAAGCACAGTCAGAAATAATAGCCTTAACATTAGAAGGTAGATTTTCTCCTGATGCCATTAAAACAGTGGCGGCCCCCATAGAAGTGCCATGAAGAGCTATCTCTGATTTAGGATTTTTTTCAATAATATGATTTACCCAGGAGATAATATCTAACCTGTCATCCCATCCCATACCAATATAATCACCTTCACTTTGACCATGGCCCCTCAAATCGGGAATTACTACATTATACCCCATTTCATAAAAGTATTTTGCTTTAGCGCTCATAAGCGCTCCATTACCAGCATAACCGTGAACTACTATAGCCCATTTATTAGTTTTAATTTTATTTTCAACTACATAAGCATGTAATTTTAAATCATCAAAGGAATTTATATATTCATCTTTATAGTTAGATTCATTTATAAGCCATGAAGAATCTTTTCTAGTTTGAGTACTGTTATTATCAGCATATACAATATTTTTGGATATTTTAGGATTTAAAATTATATCATAAAGTAAATTTCCAATGAATGTACCTGTAGATATAGCACTTATCAAGATAACTACTAAAAAGCTTACAAATATCTTTTTTATTTTCTTCATACTCAATACCCCCTTTTGAGATTTAAAAAAAATATTATCATAAAAGTGAGAACTTTTAAATGAACAAAATAATCCAGTAAATAGGGTGATTTGTTCAAAGCTATGCTTAGATTTAATAGATTATATTAAATTATCCAAATATTAAAGGCTATGTTAAAACATAGCCTTTAATATTTTACAAGTCTAAATATTTTATTGTTTATATTTTTTATTAGTGAAAATCTTTTTACCATCGCTATAAAATACTAAATCACCATTTAAATCGGTTCTAAAGGTATTTACACCATACTTATTTAAAGTGTCCAAGGTAGATTTATGTGGATGACCGTATTGATTTTTATATCCACAAGAAATTACACCTATATCAGGTCTAACTTCTTTAATAAAATTGTCAGTAGAAGAAGTACTACTACCATGATGAGCTACTTTTAGAAAATCAACATCTTCAAGTTCAAAAGAATTAATTAATTCTGTTTCATTAGATGCCTCGCAATCTCCTGTAAATAAAAAATCCATATTCATATAATTTAGATTTAGTACAATTGAATTTAAATTATTATTATCTTGAATATAAGATGGTCCTAGAATATTTATATTGATATCATCATTAAGCTTTATTTTATCTCCTTTTTTAAGATAATTTATATCTATATTACTATTCTTACAAGATTTTATTAAATTATAATAATGGGGGGAATCGTCTTTTTGGTTAGGTGCATAAACATTTTTTACATTAAAATTATCAATAATATCGTCTAAGCTTCCAATATGATCTTTATCTAAATGAGAGGCTATAATAATATCTAAGTTTTTAATCTTATGTAATTTTAAATAAGATTTAACAATTTTATAGGTATTTTCATCACCACTATCGATTAAAATATTATTATCCTTTGGCGTAGTAATTAATATACAGTCACCTTGTCCAACATCTATAATATGAACAGCTAAAAAATTATTATCGTTACTACATCCAGTAAAAAGGAATAAAATAATAAATATTAAGAAAAGTCTTTTCATAGAATTTTAATCACCCCATAAATTTAATATTTTTATGTATACTTTTAAGTATTAATTGAAAGATAAATAAGTATACACTTTTCTATTTAAAAAGAAAAAATAATCCTTAGTTAAATTTTTTTGTCATAAACATTCAAAAGTGTTATCATATAACATATGCAAATTATAGACATTTGATTTAGGATAAAATGTTTATATATATATCTGTAAGGGTAATATATATATTAAATTTATTTTAGAACGAAGATATTTAATAATAAATGGAAGTGTAAAATTACTATTTAACGTATAACAAGAGCAATAAATAGGAGGAAGTTATGATTTTTAAAAATATAGATATGGAAGATAGGAAAATTTTAAATCCATATTTCGATTTAGTAGATTATGAAGCATGTGAGTACTGTTTCAATACATTATATATGTGGCAACACTTATACAAAACAGGATATTATATAGGAGATGGATTCGCAGTAATAGTTGGAGAATATGAAGGGGATACATTTTCTATATTACCTTTAGCGAAGCCTGAAGATATGCCAAGAGTAATAAAATTTGTTATAGATTACTTTGAAAAAGAAGGCAAGAAAATTTATTTTAGAGGGATAACTAAAGAAGTGGTTGAGTTTTTAAAAGAAAATTATGGAGGTAAATTCCAATATACAGAAGAAAGAGATTTATTTGATTATATCTATGATGGCGAAAGTATGAGAACATTAAAAGGAAGAAAAAATGTTAAGAAAAGAAATCATATAAACTTTTTCTTAAAAGAGTATGAAGGAAGATATGAATATAGATTATTAGATGAAAATGACTTTGATGCTTGTTTACAATTAGTAGAAGAATGGACAAGTAATAAAGAGGAAAATAATGAATTAAGTGAAGAAATTGAAGAAGAGCTTATAGGAATGAAAAAGTTATTTGCAAATTATAGTGTATTAAAAGATAGACTAAAAATAGCTGGTATATTCGTAGAGGGAAAATTAGAAGCATTTACTATGGGTGAATATATTAATTCAAATATGGCTTTAATTCACATTGAAAAAGCTAATCCAAGTATAAGAGGATTATATCCATTTATAAATCAACAATTTTTAGTAAATGAATTTAGTGATGCTGAGTTTGTAAATAGAGAGGAAGACTTAGGAATAGAGGGGCTTAGAAAAGCAAAACTTTCTTATCACCCATGTAGATTTGTAGAAAAATATACTGTAAGAGAGGTATAAGGATGAATATAAGATTTGCTAGAGAGAATGAAAAAGATAATATAAGAGAAATTTGGGATTATTGTTTTAATGATGGTCCCAAGTTTACAGATTATTATTTTGAAGATAAATACGATAATAAAAACACAGTTGTTGTAGAAGATGAAAATGAAATAGTATCTTCTCTACAATTAAATCAGTATAAGCTTGTATTAAATGGAAATTTATATGATACTTCATATGTGGTGGGGGTTTCTACTTTTCCACAAGTAAGAGGTAAAGGATATATGAAAAATATTATGGATTTTACCTTAAATGAGCTTTATAAAAAGAAACAGCTTGTATCAATATTGATGCCTATAGATTATAGACTTTATAGAAAATATGGGTATGAACATTGTTATGATCAATTAGAGTATGAGCTTGATATAGAAGATTTAAGAGTATTTAAATCATCAGGTGATATGAAAAAAGCTAATAAAAGTCATATAGAAGAAATGATAGAAATACAAGAAAGCTTTTTAAAAAATCTAAATGGTAATATAAAAAGAGATAAATCATATTATGAAAATTTATTTAAGGAAGTAAGTAGTGAAGATGGTCACATTTATATTCATCAGGGAGATAGAAGTAGAGGTTATATAATTTACTTTATAAATGGTGAAAACATGTTTGTAAGAGAATTATATTATACAAGCTTAGAATCTCTTAAAGCTATACTTAAGTTCATATACAATCATAATACACAATGCAAGAAGGTTACTATAAGTGCTCCTGTAAATGATAATATAAGATTTATTTTAGCTAATCCAAGAACTGCAAGTATAAAACTAAAACCATTTATGATGGGAAGAGTTATAAATTTTGAAGAATATTTAAAAACTCTTCATATAAAAAATTATGTAGAAGGAAGTTTAAATATTTCTATAAAAGATGAGTTTATAAAAGAAAATAATAATGTATTTAAAATAAACTTAGAAAATAATAAATTATCTGTAGAAAAAGGAGAATTTACTCCACATGTTGAGTTTGATATAAATACTATTTCTCAGCTAGCATTTTCTTATATAGATGGAAGGGAAGCATTTCTATTAAATAACCTAGAAGAAGATGAGAATGTTATAGAATTTTTAAATTCAATCTTTGTTAAAAAAGAAAATTATATAAATGAATATATATAAAAGTACCTAAAAAGGGTACTTTTTTTTATTATGTAAAAACAAAGGTTGAAAAACTCCTTAAAAAGGATTATTATTATAAATATTCAGAAAATTATATTAATTGGTTTGAAGGGGGAGAACATATGGCAGTTAAATATGCGAAAAGAATGGATTTATTTAAGACTTCAGAATTAGGGGATATATTAAAATTAATAGAGAAACCAGAAATCATATCTTTTGCTGGAGGACTTCCAGCATCAGAGCTATTTCCAGTAGAAGAAATGAAAAATATATCTGTGAAAGTTTTAGATGAATGTGGAGAAGAAGCTTTACAATATTCATCGTCACAAGGATATTTACCTTTAAGAAAGCATATAGCAGAGAGAATGAATAAAAAAAATCAGACTAATGTATCTCATGAAGACATACTTATAACAAGTGGGTCTCAACAAGCGTTAGATTTTGCGGGAAATGTATTTTTAGATGAAGGTGACGTAGTTTTATGTGAGAGCCCATCTTACTTAGGAGCATTAAATGCTTTTAAGGGGTATCAGCCTAAAATAGTAGAAATAGAAACAGATAAAGAAGGTATGTTACCTGAAGCTCTAGAAAAGGCATTAAAAGAAAATGATAATGTTAAGTTTATATATGTAATACCTGATTTCCAAAATCCAACAGGTATAACTTGGTCTTTAGAAAGACGTAAAAAATTTATGGAAGTTGTAAATGAATATGAAATACCAGTATTAGAAGATAATCCATATGGAGAGTTAAGATACGAAGGTGAATATTTACCATCATTAAAAGCGCTTGATACAAAAGGATTGGTAATATACTTAGGCACATTCTCTAAAATATTCTGTCCGGGATACAGAATGGGATGGACATGTGCTTCAAAAGATATACTAAGTAAGTTTATAACTTCAAAAGAAAATTCAGATTTACAAACATCTACGATAAGTCAAAGAGATATAAGTAAATTTATAGATGAATATGATTTAGATGCTCATATTGAAAATATAAAAGCTACATACAAAAAGCGTAGAGATGTAATGATTAAATGCATGAAGGAAGAATTTCCTAAAGGAGTAAGCTTTACTAATCCTCATGGTGGATTATTTACATGGGTTGAGCTACCAGAACAATTGAATGCTCAAGAACTAATGAAAAAATGTGTAGAAAATAATGTGGCGTATGTTCCAGGAGGTTTCTTCTTCCCAAATGGAAATAAAGAAAATTACTTCAGACTAAATTACTCTAGCTGTAAAGAAGAAAGAATTGCAGAGGGTATAAAAAGATTAGGTCAAGTATTAAAAGAAGCAATAAGAGAAAGTGAAACAGTAGATTTAGAAGTATAAAACTTATAAGATAATATAAGAAATTGTTAGAGTATATTTTAGATTAATTTTTAAAATATACTCTTTTTTGTATATTAGAAATTTATATTTATTCATACTTTGTATAACTAATTAGATAAAAATAAAAGAAGTGTTTGAAAAAAAATAATGTGATGATAATAAAAATAAGAATAATAAATATGGAGGAAAAATGAGAAGACCATTATTAATATTGTTTACATTATTATTAGTCATATCATTTATATATACACATAATAAATCTTTAGATAATATTAAAGATAAAGAAAAAATCACAATAGAAGGTACTGTAAAAGATAAGATAGAAAAATTAAAGTATGATCAATATAAAATAGGTAATTACTTAGTAAATGATTATAGTAAAAATTTAGATATAAAGACTGGGAAAATAGTAAAAATAAATGGAAGTATTAAAAGTTTGAATAGTATGAATTATGAAGATTTTGATTATGGAAAATATATAAAAAGTATGGGATACAAAGGAGTTATTACTAGTAAAGATTATAAGATAATTGGAGAAAATATATTTTATATTAATGTAGGAAAAGTGAAAAATTATATTAGGGACACTTTTAGATATTTATATAAAGATAGTTCGGATTTTATAAACTCGTTAATATTAGGTCAAAAAGATGATTTAAGTAAAGAAGAGAAAGATATGTTTTCTAGGACAGGGACTAGTCATGTGATAGCAATATCTGGACTTCATACAGGTATTTTATGTACTATGATTGCCGTTATAATAAGAGGTATCAATAGGTTTTATAAGCTTATTATCATAACTTTATTTATGATTTTATACTGTATAATAGTAGGATTTTCACCATCGATATCTAGAGCAATAGCTTTTATGATAATTATGTACTTAGCTATTTTCATAGATAGAAAAAGAGATGGAATTTCCACATTATCTTTAATAGGGACTTTACTAATAATAAATAATCCATATATAATCTATAATACATCTTTTCAATTATCTTTTTTAGCTACATTATCAATTATATATTTTTATAAAATAATAAATAGGTACCTTAAAAGTAGTATAATATCTGTTAGTATAGCTGCTAATATACTGACTATGCCAGTAGTTTATTACACTTTCAAAGGTTTACCTATTTTATTTATACTAGGTAACATTATTGTTATACCAGTAATTAGTATTATTATGAGTTTAAGTATTATTAGTATAATTTTGTTCGAAATTAGTATTTTCTTGTCAAAAATTTTAGCATATTTAAACAAAAGTATTATTATTATGGTATATTATTTATTAGAAAAACTTAGCGCGATGGAATTAGCATATATTGAAGTGAATAATCCTAAATTATTTTATGTAACTTTTTATTACATTTTAATTTTTTCATATATGATATATAGAGAGTTAAGAATTATGAAGGAGCAAGAAAATGGATTACAAGGATATTATAAGGAATATTAAAAATAAAAATTTTAATAATATATATCTTTTATATGGTAGAGAATATTACTTAATAGATAATGCCATAAAAAACTTTAAAGAAAGTCTAAATGAATCCATGATAGATTTTAATTTAGATGTTATAGATGGCAAAGAAGTATTTCCTGATCAGTTGTTAAGTTCTATAGAGACTCTACCTTTTATGGATGATAAAAAAATTACTATAGTAAAAGATTTTGAATTATTAAAAGGAAAAAGAAAGAACTTTACAGAAGGTGATGAAAAGTATTTTATTGATTACTTAGATAATATATCAGAAAGCACGGTTTTAGTTTTTATTGTATACGGAGAAGTTGATAAAAGAAAAAAAATTGTTAAAAAGATTCAAGAAAAGGGAATTGTATTTAATTGTGATAAAATATCGGACATGGATTTATTTAAGTGGACAAAGAGAAAGTTTGAAAGCTTTGGAACAATAATAGAAAATTCACAGGTTATGTATTTTATTGAATCTCAAGGATATAGAGATAAAAGTAGCGACAAAACTCTTGCTGATTTAGACAATGAAATAATAAAAATTAGCTCTTTTGTAGGTAAAGATAACAAAGTAAGTAACGAAGTTATAGATAGACTATCTCAAAAGAAGATAGAAAATGATATTTTTAAATTAATTGATTATATAGGAGAAAAAAATTCTTCTAATGCAATAAAAATATTAAATGATATGATCCAAGAAGGAGAATCTGTTCTTGGGATATTTGCTATGATAAGTAGACAATTTAAAATAGTAATGCAAGTTAGGCAATTACAAATCCAAGGAAGTTCAGTTAATGATATAGGTCAAAAATTAAATGTACGTCAATTTGTAGTTAATAAGGCCTTAAAGCAAAGTCGTAATTTTTCAGATGAAATGATAATAGACATGTTGAATTTTATTTTAGAAAATGATTTTAAAATAAAAAATGGATTGATTAAAGATACTTTGGCTGTAGAAATATTAGTGAGTAAGTATTGCCAGAGAAATGCTAGTTAAAAGTCTTAGTTAAAAAAAGCTAAGACTTTTTTATTATGGAATTTATGATATTAAATAAAATAAAAAACCCTTGATTTTTATCAAGGGTTTAAATTTATAAAAATTAAACTGTTATTATGCGTTCATTGCGTTTAATTTTTGAGCTAATTTAGCAACTTTTCTAGCTGCAGCGTTTTTGTGTATAGTTCCTTTAGATGCTACTTGGTATATTCTTTTTTGAGCATATTGGAATTTAGCTGTAGCTTCTTCTTTATTTCCTGCATTAACAGCATCTTCGAATCTTCTTATAGCAGTTTTTAATTGAGATTTTCTAGCTTTGTTTAAAGCAGTTTTCTTATCGATAACTTTTATTCTCTTTTTAGCTGATTTTATGTTTGCCACTTAGAACACCTCCTCGTAAATATAATTATTCTCATCGTCAACATATTAGATTTTAACAGAAATAAATATAAAAATCAAGAGTTAATATTTATTAGTTAAATATAATTTGTTATTAGTATTTATCACTTATGACATACTTTATCACATATAAAAATATTTCACAATAATGTATTAAATTATTCACAAAATTAATAAAAAGATTACGCTTTTTACACATATTATATAGACACTAATCTTTATAGATAAGGACAAAATATTCAATGATTTTTTATAAATTAGAAATTATATTTTATTAAAAAGTCTTAAAAAACGTAATTTAGTTATGATTAAAAATGATAAATAATGTTTAAAATGCTATTACATGTCAATAATCAATAATATCATTTTATTATATTCTGGAGGGAACAATGATAAATATTAGAACTGATTTAGCGTTAGAAGCAAGAGAAATAATAGAAGAAAGTGAAAATAGTAGCCAAATACCAGGCGTGAAAACAGAAAATAAACAACTTGAAGACTGTTTAGTAACAAAAGTTGATGTATTAGATGAGCAAGGTTCACAAATAATGAACAAAGGAATTGGAAAATATGTAACATTAGAGAGCAAATTAATGACATATGATGATGATGACTCTAGAGAGCAAATGATAAAATATTTAACTGACGAATTAAAAGAAATTTTTGGACCTGAACAACATAAAAAAACATTAGTTATAGGGCTAGGAAATTGGAATATAACATCAGATGCACTAGGTCCAAAATCTGTTTCAAAAACTCTTGTGACTCGTCATATTTTTAAAAACTATAATAAGGATTATGATGATGACTTTACTGAGGTTTCGGCTCTAAGTCCTGGTGTTATGGGTGTTACAGGACTTGAAACAAGTGAGACTGTGAAAGGTATAGTAGATGCAATTAAGCCAGATAGGGTAGTTGCCATAGATGCATTAGCTTCAAGAAAAATGGAAAGAGTAAACACTACTATACAAATATCTACAGCTGGTATTTCACCAGGTGGAGGCGTAGGAAATAAGAGAAAAGCTTTGAATAAAGACTATCTAGGTGTAGATGTTATAGCTATAGGGGTACCTACAGTTGTTGATGCAGCTACTTTGACTAGTGATGTTTTAGATTTAGCTATAAAAAACTTAATGGATCAATCAAACTCTGGTGAGGTATTTTATAAAATGCTTCAAAAACTACAAGATGAAGAAAAATATCAGTTAATTAGAGATTCTTTAGATCCATACGATAAGAATTTAATAGTTACTCCTAAAGATATTGATGAAACAATAGAAAATCTAGCAATTATTATCAGTGAAGGGCTAAATAGATCTCTTCACCCGGGGAGAACTTCGTAATAAGGAGGAATTTAAATGTTTAAAAATAAAATAAAAGCTATTAAAATTGGACTTTTACTAGTTTGTATTTTGCCAACTATTTCTCAAGCTTTAGATAAAGATCATTTTTTTAAATATTTATTAAAATCATCTTATCCTGAAGTAAAGGTAATAGATAAAAATGAAGAAAAAAGTGAAGGTACAGATGTAATAAATAATAATGAAGAAAAACAAGATGAAGAAACTTTAAATAATAAAGAAGATAAAGATTCAGAAAATGATGAAGAAGAATTTGTAAATATATATGTAGGAGAAGAAAATAAGCCTCAGACAGAAGAAGAAAAAGAAGCAAGTACAATTACAGAAAAAAACTATACGAATGATTTAAGAATAACTAAGGACAAGCCACAAGTACTAGTTTATCATACACATAGTAGCGAGACTTATTCTGATTCTCCAGAGAATAATTACCATTCTAAGGATAAGGAACATTCAGTTATGGAAGTTGGTAGTTTATTGACAGATGAATTGAACAAAAGAGGTTGGGGAGTAATGCATAGTACTCAATACAATGATTTAAGTTATAATGAATCTTACTCAAAGAGTTGTAATTTAGTTAAATCTATTTTATCATCCAATGATTCTATAAAAATAACAATTGATTTACATAGAAATGGATTAGATTTAAAAAATAATGAAGCTAAGAAACAAATACATGACAAATCTACTACAGAAATTAATGGGGAAACTGTGGCTAAGTTTTTCTTTGTAGTGGGTCAAAGAAATGAAAATGTGGATGAAATAAGAAAAGAAGCTGAAGAATTGACTGCTTTAGCAGAAAAAAAATATCCTGGTTTAGTTGAACCAGTAGTAACTAAAAAATATGGTAGATTTAATCAGTACTTAGCAGAAGATGGATTATTAATAGAAATAGGTAATAATGCAACTAGTACTCAAGAAGCAAAAGCCACATGTAAATATGTAGCAGAAATATTAGATGAATACTATAAAGATAGAAAATAATAAGAGTTGATTTTAATATGAGTCGTTTAGAAAGAAATAAAAATAAAAAATTAGAAAGAAAGAAATATAGATTAATATATAAGGTAGTATTCTTATTTGTGATGATTATCATTACTATGGGAAGTGTATTGATTGCTGATTATAGGATGAATGATATGTTGCAAGATGATAGTAAAGATAATCTTATAAAATATTTAAATATTTTTAATTAAAAGCATAGTAAATATAAATATTAGAGAATACAATTAGTAAAAATAAATCAAAATAATAAAAATAAGGCTTAAAATATTAAGTCTTATTTTTTTGTAATACAACACTTATTTACATAAAAGCAGATATATTATAAAATAAAGTTTATGATACTAACTTATTTAAGGAGGAAAAAGGGTGGACAGACAAAGTAGAACTAGAAATTTTAGTATAATAGCTCATATAGATCATGGGAAGTCTACCTTAGCTGATAGATTAATACAGTACACAGGTTTAGTAAGTGATAGAGAAATGAAAAATCAGTTATTAGATAACATGGATTTAGAAAGAGAAAGAGGAATCACTATTAAGCTTCAAAATATTAGATTAATTTACAAGGCTAAGGATGGTAATGAATATTATTTAAATCTTATAGATACTCCAGGGCACGTGGACTTTAACTATGAGGTTTCAAGAAGTTTAGCTGCATGTGAAGGTGCTTTATTAGTAGTGGATGCAGCCCAAGGTGTAGAAGCTCAAACTTTAGCAAATGTATATTTAGCTTTAGATCAAGATTTAGAAATACTACCAGTTATAAATAAAATAGATCTTCCAAGTGCGAGACCAGATGAAATAAAAGAAGAAATAGAAGAAATAATAGGTCTTGATGCAAGTGAAGCGCCATTAATATCTGCTAAAAGCGGCTTAAATATAGAAGACGTTTTAGAAGATATAGTGGCTAATGTACCTGCTCCAACAGGAGATATAAATAAGCCTTTAAAAGCCTTAATATTTGACTCATACTATGATGCATATAAAGGTGTTGTAGCATATGTAAGAGTATTTGAAGGTGAAGTTAAAAAAGGCATGACTATCGAGATGATGAATACTAAGAAAAAATTCGAAGTAACAGAAGTAGGAGTTATGGCTCCTAATGCAACTGAGCTAGATAGTTTATGTGCAGGTGATGTTGGATATATAGCTGCAAGTATCAAGGATATAAGAAGCTGTCACGTAGGTGATACTATAACAGATGCTACAAATAAAACAGAAGAACCACTTGAAGGATATAAAAAAGCTACTCCAATGGTTTATTGTGGTATATACCCAGGTGAAGGGGAAAAATACGAAAACGTAAGAGATGCTTTAGAAAAATTACAGGTTAATGATGCAGCATTAGAATTTGAACCAGAAACATCTGCAGCTTTAGGATTTGGTTTCAGATGTGGATTCCTTGGATTATTACACTTAGAAATAATACAAGAGAGATTAGAACGAGAATTTAATCTGAGCTTAGTTACAACAGCACCTTCTGTTATATACAGGGTTACTAAAACTGATGGTGAAGTAGTTATGATTCAAAATCCAACAAACTTACCAGAAGTTTCAGAAATTCAAATGATAGAAGAACCAATAGTCAAAGCAGATATAATAGCTCCTAAAGACTTTGTTGGTATAGTTATGGAATTATGTCAAGAAAGACGTGGAACTATGTTACACATGGAATATATAGATGAAAAAAGAGTAATGTTACATTATGATTTACCGTTAAATGAAGTTGTATACGACTTCTTTGATGCTTTAAAATCGAGAACTAGAGGATATGGTTCACTAGATTACGAAATGAAAGGATATGTTCCTTCTAAACTTGTTAAATTAGATATACTAATAAATAAAGAACAAGTTGATGCTCTTAGCTTTATAGTTCATGATACAAAAGCATACTCTAGGGGTAAAGCTATGTGTGAAAAATTAAAAAATGAAATACCTAGACATCAATTTGCTGTTCCAATACAAGCAGCAGTTGGAAACAAGGTTGTTGCAAGGGAAACAATAAGTGCTCTTAGAAAAGACGTACTTGCTAAATGTTACGGTGGAGATATATCTCGTAAGAAGAAGCTTCTTGAAAAACAAAAAGAAGGTAAAAAACGTATGAGACAAATCGGAAGTGTTGAAGTTCCACAAAAAGCATTTATGTCAGTTCTTAAATTAGATGATTAATAAAAAATATGTTTATATACAGGTAATTAGCTTATCTATAGTGTTTAGGTAAGTTGATTACCTTTTATTTTTGTTTTGATTAATTTAGATTATATTAAAGTATATAATAAATGCATCAATACTTAATTAGAGAGGATAGATTTTATTTTATATATGAAGGGTAATAATATATAATAATTTCTGAAAACTGAAAAGAAGAGGTGGATAAATGTTAGGTTTATATATACATATACCGTTTTGTGTATCAAAATGCAAATACTGTGATTTTAATTCTTATAAATTAGATTTAGATGAAAAGAAAAAATATTTGAAATCATTAGAAAAAGAAATGAGCTTTTATAAGGATGAAATTAAAGGGAAAAAAATAGATACTATATTTATTGGTGGAGGAACACCAAGTATATTAAGAGGTGATGAAATTAAAGTTTTATTTGATAATATAAAAGCTAATTTTAAAATTAAAAAAAATGCTGAAATTACGATGGAATGTAATCCAGGCACATTAACTTTAGATAAATTAAAAATAATGAAAGATTGTGGTGTAAATAGATTAAGTATTGGACTTCAAGCAGTTCAAAATTATCATCTAAAATATATAGGAAGAATACATACTTTTGAGGAATTTGAAAAAAACTATTATCAAGCAAGAAAAATTGGATTTGAAAATATAAATATTGATTTAATGTATGCACTTCCGAATCAAAGTGAAGAAGACTGGAAAGAAAGTTTAGAAAAAATTGTAAAACTAAACCCAACTCATATATCTGCTTATTCATTAATATTAGAAGAAAATACAGAATTATTTGACATGTATAATAGAAATGAATTTAAGTTATTGGATGAAGATACTGATATAGTTATGTATGAATACACTATAAACTACTTAAGATCAAATGGATATAATCAATATGAAATATCAAACTATGCAAAAGAAGGATACGAATGTAAGCATAATATTTTATACTGGAAATGTGAAAACTATGTTGGAATTGGAGCATCATCATCAGGATTCTTAAATGGAACAAGATACAATAATATTTCGTCATTGCCTGGATATGAAAAAATGATATTAGAAGGTAAAAAGCCTATAGAGTGGGAAGAAAAACTAGGTATCAAAGATGAGATAGAGGAGAGTATATTCTTAGGATTAAGAATGAATGAAGGAATTAAATTTAAGGATTTTAAGGATAAGTATGATTTTAATTTTAGAGAAAAATATAAAAATGAAATTGATAAGCTTGAAAAATTAAATTTAATAGATATAAATGAATTAGGAATGAGATTAACACAAAAAGGTAGAGAGATATCAAATAGTGTATTTGTGGAATTTATGGATTAGAAACAGGAAATTATCTAAAAGGTGTTGACAATGAAAATTTAACGTGGTATATAATATATATAATCTTTTTAGCACTCGGATATAGTGAGTGATAACAGTGTGGGAGGTATTTGGCATGGAATTAAATGAAAGAAAAATGAATATCCTCAAAGCAATAGTTAAAGATTATATAGAAACAGCTGAAGCTGTAGGGTCTAGAACAATATCAAAGAAATATAACCTTGGTGTTAGTGCAGCAACTATTAGAAATGAAATGGCCGACTTAGAAGAGTTAGGATACTTAATCCAACCTTATACATCTGCTGGAAGGGTTCCAACAGAAAAAGGATATAAATTATATGTGAATTCTCTTATGAGCACTAGCGAACTTAGTGAATCAGATAAAGAGATAATAGAAAATTGTGTTGAAGAGAATATAAGTCATATACAAGATTTAATTCATGAAACGTCAAAGATGTTATCTCAATTGACGAATTATACAACAGTTGCCATGACAAGAAATTTATCAACATTAAATAAAATCAGGCATATACAATTAGTTAAAATGCATGATAATGAACTTTTATTAATAGTAGTTACAGATAAAGGCGATATTAAAAAATCAAGTATTACTGCTAAGATTAATTTAGATCAAGCTAAGTTGAATTTAATTTCTGATAATTTAACTAGAAAGCTTTCAGGTAAAACTATAACTGAAATAGATGAAAGATTAATAGCATATATAAAATACGAAATTGGAGAATATTCATCAATAATAGATCAGTTACTTAATTTGTTAAATACAAATCCTACTGATGAAGAGCTTTCAATGACGTTAAATGGAGCAACTAATATATTTAATTATCCAGAGTTTAATGATGTTTTAAAAGCAAGGTCATTTTTAAATATGCTAGAAACAAAAGAAACCATTGCTAAGATAGTTAAGTCAAAGGGTATCTTAAAAGATAATACCACTATAATTATTGGTAGTGATAATGATTGTGAACAAGCGCAAGAGTGTAGTGTTGTTACAGCAACATATAAAGTAGATAAGAATTTAATTGGTCGTATAAGTTTTATAGGGCCTACAAGAATGGATTATTCTAGAATATATTCGATTATAAATTATATGAATATATTATTAAATAATAAATCAAATAAATTTTAAACTAAGGGGTGTAGATCTTGGAAAATAACATTAATAA
>NZ_JAGHFM010000018.1 GCF_017888745.1 Terrisporobacter sp.
ATAATAGTAGTATCAAAAATGACAGACTCAATAAAAAAGGGTGGTTATGATCAAACTTTAGAATATGAAAGTTCTATTGTAGAGATTGATAATCTTATCAATTCAATAAATGATTTATCTAAAGAGTTATACAATATGGAAAATATGAGAAAGAGGCTAACTTCTGATATTTCACATGAGTTAAGAACACCTTTGACAAGCATTCAAACCCATTTGGAAGCTATGATTGATGGAATATGGGAGCCAAGTGAAGAGAGATTAAATAGTGTAAATGAAGAAGTAATAAGACTTAGCCATTTAGTAAATCAGCTTAAAAATCTTGCTAAATTTGATAGTGAAGAGAATAAGTTAGATATAAGTGAGGTTGATTTAAAACAACTTGTGAAAAATATTATGTATAATAATGAAAGTTATGCTTTAGAAAAAAATATAAATATTAATTAAAACTTAGAAGAGATAAGAGCTTTTATAGATAAAGAGAAAATTTCTCAAGTAATAATAAACTTACTTTCTAATGCAATTAGATATAGTAATAACAATGGTGAAATTTTTATTAAATTATATAAATTTGAAGATTTAATTAAAATAAGTGTAAAAGATAATGGTATAGGTATACCGAAGGAAAGCTTAGAATATATTTTTGAAAGATTTTATAGGGTAGATAAATCTAGATGTAGAAATACAGGAGGAACAGGAGTCGGACTTACCATATGCAAGTCCATAATTGATTTACATGGGGGAAATATAGAAGTAAAAAGTAAATTAAATGTTGGAAGTGAATTTATAATTACTATTCCCAAAAAATAAAACTTACCTTCATAAAATATTCATAAAGTTATAATAAAATACAATCACAATAAAAAATTAAGTGTATCTTATATAAAATTTAAAATTTGAAAGGAGAAAAATCATGTCAGAAAATATAATTAAAGATGATATAAAAATAAGTGGTATGACCTGTGCATCTTGTGCAAAAGCGGTAGAAAGAGCTGTTAGAAAATTAGATGAAAGTGTAGAAGCTAGTGTAAATATGGCAACAGAAAAATTAAGTATATCTTATAATAGTGAAAAAGTAAAAAGTAAAGATATAGAAAATGCTATAGCAAAAGCTGGTTTTGGGGTAATAAGAGAAGAAAAAAATAAAGATGTGATAATTCCTATAGGAGGGATGACATGTGCATCTTGCTCCAAGGCAGTAGAAAGAGCTGTGAAAAAAATAGATGGTGTGGAAAGTATACAAGTTAATTTAGCAACAGAAAAAGCATCTATAACTTACTCACCAAGTAAAGTTAAATTATATGAAATAAAAGAAGCTATTCAAAAAGCTGGTTTTAAAGTTTTAGAAATGGAAAGTAAAAAATTAGTAGATGAAGATAAAATAAGAAAAGAAAAAGAAATGAAAAACTTATTCACTAAGTTTATAGTATCTGCTATATTTGCAGTGCCATTATTTTATATAGCAATGGGACAGATGATAGGAGAACCTATAGGACCTTTACCTATACCTGAAATAATTGACCCTAACATAAATCCACTTAACTTTGGACTAATTCAATTATTCTTAACTATACCAATAGTAATAGCAGGAAATAAGTTTTACTCTAAAGGTGTAAAATCTATGATTTCAAAAGCTCCTACTATGGATTCATTAATTACTATAGGTACGGGAGCAGCCTTAATATATAGTTTATATTCATTATATTTAACTTATAATGGAGACCATATGGCAGTTCATCATATGTACTTTGAAAGTGCTGGTGTGATAATTACTTTAGTTTTACTTGGAAAATACTTTGAAGCAAGGGCAAAAGGTAAAACAGGAGAAGCAATTAAGAAGTTAATGGGGCTTAGTCCGAAGACTGCAATTATAATTAAAGATGATAAAGAAATTGAGATTCCAATAGAAGAAGTTGAGGTTGGAGATATTATATTAGTTAAGCCAGGTTCAAAAATACCGGTAGATGGAGTTGTTATAGAAGGATACACTTCAGTAGATGAATCAATGCTTACAGGTGAAAGTATACCGGTAGAAAAAAATCCTGGAAGTTCAGTTGTTGGAGCAAGTATTAATAAAAATGGTACTATTAAATTTAGAGCTGAAAAGATAGGTAGCGATACAGTTATATCTCAAATTATTAAATTAGTTGAAGATGCTCAAGGTTCTAAAGCACCTATTGCTAAATTAGCTGATGTTATTTCTGGATATTTTGTACCGGTAGTAGTTGTAATCGCTATAGTCTCAGGATTAGCATGGTTTGTGGCAGGTAAAGGGGTAGTATTCTCATTAACAGTATTCATAGCTGTATTAGTTATTGCTTGTCCTTGTGCTTTAGGTCTTGCTACACCAACAGCAATAATGGTTGGAACAGGAAAAGGTGCTGAAAATGGAATTCTTATAAAAGGTGGAGAAGCTTTAGAGACTACTCATAAAATAAACACAATAGTATTTGATAAAACAGGAACAATAACTGAAGGTAAACCAGTAGTTACTGATATAATTACAGCAAATAATATAAAAGAAGAAGAATTACTAAAAGTCGCTGCTAGTGCAGAGAAATCTTCTGAACATCCACTTGGTGAAGCTATTGTAAGAGATTGTGAAGAAAAGAGTTTAGGGTTCTATAAAGTAGATAAATTTATGGCTATACCTGGACATGGTATAGAAGTTTTATTAGATAATAGAGATATATTACTTGGAAATAAAAAATTAATGGATAGTAAAAATATAGATATATTAAATCTTGAAAAGAAATCTGATGAACTTGCAGGCCAAGGTAAAACACCTATGTATATTGCTATAGATAATAAAATAGCAGGTATAATAGCAGTTGCGGATATAGTAAAAGAAAATAGTGCAAAAGCTATTAAAAAGCTTCATGAAATGGGAATTGAAGTTGCTATGATAACTGGTGATAATAAAAAGACAGCACAAGCTATAGCTACTCAAGTAGGTATTGATAGAGTTTTAGCAGAAGTTTTACCACAAGATAAATCTAGTGAAGTTAAAAAGCTTCAAGAAGAAGGGAAGTTTGTTGCCATGGTTGGTGATGGTATAAATGATGCTCCAGCATTAGCACAAGCTGATATAGGTATAGCAATAGGAAGTGGTACAGATGTTGCCATGGAATCTGCTGATATAGTTCTTATGAGAAGTGATTTATTAGATGTATCTACAGCTATAAAATTAAGTAAAAAGACAATGACAAATATAAAGGAAAATTTATTCTGGGCATTTGGATATAATGTAATAGGTATACCTGTTGCAGCAGGAGTATTATACTTATTTGGAGGTCCCTTATTAAATCCAGTAATAGCGGCACTTGCTATGGCATTTAGTTCAACTTCAGTATTATTAAATGCTCTTAGATTAAAAAGTTTTAAAGTAGATAAATAATAAAAAAGACAACTTACAAGTTTGTAAGTTGTCTTTTTTTATTCTAATATAAGAGTAATATAATATCATCAAATATTTGATATAATATGATAGTTAACTATAAAAAATAGAAGGAGATAAACTATGACTATAAAGATGATACATCATATTTGTATACAAACTGAAAATTATAAGGAATCATTAGATTTTTATACAAGAATAC
>NZ_JAGHFM010000134.1 GCF_017888745.1 Terrisporobacter sp.
ACATTTTTTAGCGAGGTTTTATTATGGATAAATTAAAAAATAGTGTTGGTTATTTAAATGATGATTTTAAAATTTTTCATATAAGAGATAAAAAAGATATTACATTTGAATATCATCACCATGATTTTAATAAAATAATCATCTTTATAGAAGGTGATGTAAATTATTTTATAGAAGGTAAATCCTATAAATTAAAACCATGGGATATTTTATTTGTAAATAATAATGAAATTCATAAACCCGAAGTAAATCCTAATGTATTCTACGAAAGAATCGTTATATGGATTAATCCTAATTTTACAGATAACTTTATTAATAATTTTAATAATGTAACTACTAATTTATTAAATTGTTTCCAGCTGGCAAGTGAAAATAAATATAATTTACTTCGTTTAAGTCAAGCATCAACTTCTAATATAAAATCATTCGTTTTTCAGATAAAAGATTGTGAAAATAGCGGTGAATTTGGAAGTGATGTTTTAAAAAATGCCTTATTCTTACAGCTTATGGTATTAATTAATAGATTATTTTTAACAAGTGAAAAAACTAATATAGACGATATTACTTGTGATAAAAATATTGAAGAAGTTTTAAAATATATAAATGATAATATTGATAAAGACCTTTCCATAGATAGCATAGCTTCAAAATTTTTCATAAGTAAGTATTATTTGATGAGAAAATTTAAAGCTCAGACTGGAAGTTCAATTCATAGTTATATTATAAAAAAGAGACTAATTCTTTCAAAGAATCTTATACATGAAGGTTACCCTATGAGCGAAGTTTCTATTAAATGTGGATTTAATGATTATTCTAGTTTTGTTAGAGCATTTAAAAAAGTTTATGGTGTATCACCTAAAAACTATTTAAATAGTACTACTATTGATACTATTTTCTTAGAAGAATAAAAAAGATTATAGATTTAAATCTATAATCTTTTTTATTATCTATCTTCTTTTATTAAACCTTTTTTATAAGCTATAATTAACATTTTTAGGTCATTTATTTCTTGCTGTATCTTTAGTCCATCGTAAGTATCTCTGACAAACATTCTTTGTGCTCTTTTTTCAACTATTATAGAGGTTGATAATATGTCACTTTCATTTTTTATAGATTCTTCAGCTGAAGAAAATGGTTCATGAGAAACTAACTGCATCATTTGTGAATTATAAATTAGTGTATAACCAGCTATTCCAGTTTTACCTTGATAAGCTCTAGAAAATCCTCCATCTATGGCAATTATTTTTCCGCCAGCTTTTACAGGACTTTCACCATTTTTACTTTTCACAGGAACGTGACCATTTATAATATGTCCTGTTTCATAATCTAATTCAAATTCTTTAAATATATTTCTAAGTATATCTTCTTCTTCTCTTAAATTATAGTATGGATTTTTATTTTCTTTATGAGCTTCTTTTTCTGATATAAAATATCTTTCATAAGTAGTCATATCATCTTTTCCAAATAAGGATGAACATTTACCTGTCCATAAATACCACATCATATCTTTTCCATATAATTTTTCTGGATTTTTATTTTCAAAGAAATAACCTTTTCTAATATATGATTCCATTTTATCCATCAATGCTCTTCCACTATATTCTTCATTATCTATCGTCATAGACATAAAACTTCCATCTTTATTTAATGGTATACATCCGTGTACTAAAAGGTTATCATTCGTTTTTAAATATATACTTCCTTTTGAGAATAAAAACTTTGCATGTTTTTGAAGCTTCTCACTATTTTCAAAAGAGTTAGCTAGCTTTTCTATTACTAGCTCTTCTTTATCTGTCAATTCATATGGATTTTTAGGATCTATAGTTGGAAAACTATTATCTTTTAACTTATATGTTTTTCCTTTTAATTCAATAGTTCCTTCTTCATAGTTCACTTTATCAAGTAATAATCTATGATTCATATCAAATTCAGGCCTTCTATTAATTATTTCCGCTTCCAACTTAAATTGAATTATACTTATAGCTTTATGCATTTTGGCAATTAAAGATTTTTCTGTTTTTGATACATCACTATCTCCTATTTTAGGCATGAACTCTATACAAGGATCATCTTTATATACATCTAAAGCGAAAGTAGCAAGTGGTAGTATATTTATACCATATATATCTTCTACAATATCTAAGTTTGCATATCTTGCTGATATTCTTATTGCATTGGCTACACATACTTTTTCTCCTGCTGCAGCACCCATCCATAATATATCATGATTACCCCATTGTATATCTACATTATGATAATTCATCAATGTATCCATGATAATATCCGGTCTTGGACCTCTGTCATAAATATCTCCCACAATATGTAGCCTATCTATTACAAGTTTTTGAATTGCCTTTGATACTTCTATAATAAAAACTCTAGCTCTATCTATTTCAATAATATTATCTACTATACTCTTATAATATTCATCTTTGTGAGGACTAGCTGAGTCTGGATGTAACAATTCTTCTATTATGTATCTAAAATCTTCTGGAAGGAATTTTCTTACTTTTGATCTTGTATACTTACTTGAAGCATATCTTAAAAGTTCTATAAGCCTATATATGGTTATTCTATAAAAATCATCTATATCTTCTGAAATA
>NZ_JAGHFM010000135.1 GCF_017888745.1 Terrisporobacter sp.
GCATCTGTATCTATATCTGCATCTGTATCTATATCTGCATCTGCGTCTGCATCTGTATCTATATCAGCATCTGCGTCTGCATCTGGATCTATATCCGCATCTGCGTCTACATCTGTATCTATATCTGCATCTACATCTGTATCTATATCTGCATCCGCATCTGCGTCTACATCTGTATCTGTATCTATATCTGCGTCTGCATTTGCTTCTGCGTTTGCTTCTGCATTTGCCTCTGCATTTGCTTCTGCGTTTGCTTCTACATCTGTATCTATATCTGTATCTACATTTATATCTCTATTTTCGTTATTGTCATTATCTGTATCTTCCCAATGATGACAGTGTTTTTTCTTAAATCTATCTTCTCTATATCTCGTTCCTTTTTGTTTTGATGATCTTGGTCTATATTCATTTTCAATTATTTTTTTATGCATATAATCTTCTCCTTATATATATCATTAAGTAGACTGTTTTTTCTACTTACTTATATATATACATTTCAAAGACAATTTGACACTATATTTTTACATTTTTTACTATTTTTCTTGAAAATTATAATTAGTATTAAACCTAAATGTCGAAAAATAGTAATTTTGTTTAATTAAAAATAAAGCCATCTCAAAATAATTTTAAAATTATTTTTAAGTGGCTTTATTTTAAAGTTTCTTAGTATTTATTATTTATTGTTTAACTCCTCAAGTATAGAGTCATATTCTTTATCAAGCTTATAAAAAGACATAATTATAATTTGTAATATTGTTATAACTATAGGCAAGTATATAAAACATGCGTTTATTGCCATTATTGCCGAATCACTTTGAGTGGCTGAAGTACCTACATAACCACCTATTGATAATACTCCACCTAATATTGCTGAGCCTAAACCATTTCCAACTTTAAATCCGAAACTAGATGCACTATTTATAAGTCCTTCTGTTCTATATCCTGTTTTCCATTCTCCATATTCAATAGTATCTGAAACTATTGCAAACATTGTCGCCCCTGTTCCTGCATTACCGATTCCCTTTACAATACTTGCAGCTATTACAATAAAGTAACTTTGTGCTCCTACCATAAACATCATGTTTGATAATACTAATATTACAGATCCTGCTATTAATACATTTCTTTTACCAAACTTCTTTATAAAAGGAGCAACCATGAACATAGTTATAATTTGAGATATGTTAGAAGTCATATTTATAGGTCCAAATAGTTTCTCATCACCTAAAATAAACTTTGCATAATATACCGAAGATCCCCCATTTAGTGAAAATACTATAAATATACAAACTAGACATAATGTTATTTGTAACCAGTATTTGTTCTTAAACAATGCCTTGATGCCTACTTTAAATGGTATCGTTTCATTTTTATCTTTTTTAGAAGGCACTACTCTTTCTTTAGTTCCTGCAAATGTTATTAAAAATACTATTATTGATGCTACCCCAAAAACTAAAAATGTTTTAGTCCATGCTGATGCATTGTTACCAAAATATTCAACTAAAGGTAATGTAAGTCCGTTTATTATTAAACTACCACAAGTAGCTAATATCATTCTAAATATACTCAGTACCCCTCTTTCGTACTGATCTTGTGTTATTAATGAGTTCAATGTTGCATAAGGTACATTTATTGCAGTATAGATAACAGTAGAAACTAAATTATAAGTAATAAAAACATAAACTAATTTAGCAGTACTTCCAAGACTTGGTGGAACTGAAAATAATAACACTGCTGCCACAGCAAAAGGAACTGACATACGTAAAATCCACGGTCTTGCTTTGCCATATTTAGATTTAGTTCTATCTACTATAACCCCCATTGCTAAATCACTAAATCCATCTAAAATTCTAGAAATAAACATTATCGTACCAACAGCTGCTACACTAACTCCTGCATAATTAGTATAATAAAATAATAAAAAAGCTGACATTGCTGAATATATAATATTACATCCTAAATCCCCACATCCATAAGCAAATCTTTCTCCTATAGATATTCTTTGAGATTGTGTATTAATTTTTTCAATACTAGATTCACATTTCATAATATAGTCCCCTTTACTTTAAATCGTTTTCCCTGGTTGTAATTTTAATTTCTGAGTACCTTTTGGTACCCAGAAATTTTTATCATTATAATAAATAAGTAATTATTTTAATAATCGCCTATTAATCTACATTTTTTGATTCATCTGCAATATATTCAAAGAAATCAAAATCTGCATAATGCTTATGTTTTACACGGTCTGCACATGTAATACCTACAAATGTGCCTGTAAACTCTCCATACTTACAGTACTCATCTGAAAACTTAGTAGTATCAAATACTTTACCTATTTTTTCATAATTTTCTCCATCATAACTCCATTCAAAATAAGATTTGCGTCCTTGTATGTTTAAACGAAGGTATATTGGTTTATCTTCTATAGGAATTCTTGTATTTAAAAACTCTGTTTTTTCTCCATTTTCAAGATGTATTATTGATAATGCACTTTGTCCTAAAGTTTCACTATAATATTTTCTTAAGTTAATATAATTCATATTATCATAATACATAATTAAACCTGCACTATGTTGATGTACTTCAGGATAAAATTCCATTTTAGTAGTAATTCTGGCATATACTGAAGTTAACTTTCTTGCTAATATACTTACTTTATTTAATGATGTTCTTGATTCTTGACCTCTTATTCTTACGTATCCAGGTCTAGCTTTAACATCTGCAAATGATAATGGTGAAATTCTTGGAGCATAATATTGTAATCCAAGTTCATCTGAATCAAAATCATCAAAATCAGGTATTGATTTAACTAAACATTCTTCAAGCTTACTTTCATCTACGTATTCCTTAGCTAAATTTGTTCCATCTTCCATACGAAGCCAATTATCTTCTGTCCATTTCATTTTTTGAATAGCTGTCTCTCTTCCAAGGGTGCATCTCAACTCTGGTGCAAAAGGTCTTGAAGTAAGATGTACTAGGTACACCTCTCCTAATGGTGTTTCTACATAACTACCATGACCTGATTTTTGAAGTATTGATTCTGGATTATAATATTTGGGTTTTAAGTGATCAGGGTCGTGTCTTTCATAAAAATCACCTGGAACAGATGTAACTATAGGATTCATAGGATCTTTTTCATAAGGCCCCCATACATTTTTAGATCTTCCCATTGTTACTCCATGACCGTATCCTGTTCCACCTTCCGCACACATTATGTAATAATATTCTCCACGCTTTGTTATATGTGGCGCTTCAATACATCCTCTATCAGTTCC
>NZ_JAGHFM010000136.1 GCF_017888745.1 Terrisporobacter sp.
ATAATTTAATACTATCATAGAAAGCTGTTGGATTTTGTAATTTACAGAGTTTTTTTCACACACTCTTTATGGATGTTAAAGTTTTAAAATAAAAAATCAACCATGCTAGATACACCGAACTCTTTACATATAGATTTTATACCTTCACTAATCTCATCTCTAGAATAATTATTCCCTTCTAAATAATTATCATCAAAATCGTTTAAGTATAAATAAAAAGCTATAGCCATTTCAAATTCTCTCATATTAGAAGTATCGATTTCTCTAAATAGCATATCTTCAGCTTCATTAATTTTACCGCAATTTGCAAGTTCAACTATTTTAATATATAGATAATCTGATCTTGAATATTCATTTTCTTTAGGCAAATCATATTCTATTTCACTTTTGCCAAGAATTATATACGAAATAGATTTTGTTAAATCTTTTATCATTCTTAAAATATAATCTTTTTCTAATTCCACTAATTTCACTCCTTTATGTAAGATTAATATATAACTAATATTGTTTTCTTTTAAAGAAATTGTACCATATTAAGTATTATCATTCAAATATACTAAATCTAATACTTATTAATATTATTTTGGTCAAATTCTTAGTATTTATTAAGAATAGTATTAATCATATATGAAAAAATAAATTTAAATAATATTTAAGGAGAAAAAAATGATAATAAGATTAGGATATGTGGCCATTGCTTTAAATTTAAAAAATATTACTACTTCTAGTACTGTAACTTACACCAACTATTGCAAATTAAAAAATGAAGAAGAAGGATTAAAAAAACTTAAATCTGTAACTTTTTCAAATTTAGATGGATTAGAAAAAATTCTAAAATATAACATAGAAAATAATATTCATTTTTATAGATTAACTTCTAAGCTTATACCTCTTTCTACTCATCCGCAAGTATATTGGGAGTATGAAAAATATTTTAAAAAAGAATTGCACAGAATAGGAGATATTATAAAATCATCTAATATGAGGGTAGATTTTCATCCTGATCAGTTTAATGTAATAAATAGTGTAAAAGACAAAGTGGTTAATGATACTATAAGAAATTTAAACCATGCAGTAGATTTATTTGAACTAATGGATTATAAAGAAGGAAAACTTGTTATTCATATAGGAAGTTCAGCTGATGGAAAAGAGAAAAGTATAGAAAGGTTTGTTTATAATCTAGAGCAATTTCCAAAAAGGATAAAAGAAAGAATAATATTAGAAAATGATGATAAAGTATTTACAGCAAAGGATGTTTTAGATATATGTGAAAGAGTGAATATACCTATGGTATTAGATGTACATCATCATAATTGCAAAAATAACAATGAGCAGATAAGTGATTTGATACAAAGAATTTTTAATACATGGAATAAAGAAAATCTACCTCCTAAAATTCATTTTTCTAGTCCTAAAGAATGTGATTTAGATAGGAAACATGCAGATTATATTGATTGTAACGATTTTATTAATTTTTTAAATTTAGTAAAAAATAGAGTGGATAGAGATTTTGATATTATGATTGAAGCAAAGAAAAAAGATCAAGCCTTGTTTAAATTAATAGAAGATTTAAAAAGCTCTAAATTAAAGTATAATTTTATAGACAACAGCACAATACAAATATAAATTATTCCTAGTAGGATACAATAATTATAATTTCTTTATTAATAATAAAACAAATTCAAAAAAACCATACCTATTAAGTTAAAATCTTATTTTAAAGGTATGGTTTTTAAAATATATTTGTTTATTAAAAATCAAAAGCTAAAATTCGCTTTGCTCATATCGCCAACGGATTTCGCTTGCTCAATCCCGTTGCTCAAATATATTTAGCTTATAATATTAGAAAATACGATTAAAGTCGCATTTTTCATCTTCTTCTAAGTTATTTAATATCATTTTTATTCTTTCTAATTCTTGTAAAGTAATCATCTTATCTTTTAAATCTATGCTTTTATCTAAAACTTCAATAGATAAAAAAATTTCATTAAAATAACCATGATTTATTAATTTATACCATGTATTCTTTTCATTTTCGAAAGATTTGTATAAATCATCTAATTTTAAGGAAGCTGTATCCCAATTATCTTCTTTTATATTAATTTCTATAGTATTAACTTTACCTGTATAGTAAGTCGAAAGTTCTTCAACCTTAGCATGACAAAATATACTTAATATGATAAATAGTATAGTCCAAATAAAAACATAAATAGTAGATTTCAAATTAAATCACCTCAATCCTCTTTTTTTTGAATAAAAAACTTATCATATTCATCTAATATACATATTAGAACTTCTTTAGGATCTTTTATATTTTGTGATTTTAAATTATCCATTAACCATTTTTTATCTTTATCCAAAAGTTTTAAATTTTCTTTTATTATTTTACCATCCATAATAAGAGATATTGGTAAATGATTATATTCAACAGCTGGTGTACTTTTATAAGTAGTAGAGGGAACAATACTTAAATTACCGTCAGTTTCTAATATAGCATATTGTATATATTTTATATTGAAATGACCTTGAACTCTAAGTTGCTCTAAAAGCTCAGTTATTGTAATTTTTTCTTTTTTTAATTCTTTATAATCAATTTTACCTTTATTTATTAATATAGATGGTTTACCAGATAAAACTTTTCCCAATTTCCTAAATTTGATACTAAGAAAAGAAATCAAAGTTTGCATAAATACAAGTCCAGTTAGAGATGCAATACCATATATCATAGGAATATCATTATTTTCCATCGGTGTAGAAGCAACTTCTGCTATTAGTAAAGTTATAACTAAGTCAAAACAGTTCATTTCTGCAATTTCACCTTTACCCATTACTCTTAAAGAAATTAAAACTGCAATATAAAGTATTATACTTCTAATAAATATTACTAACATAATTAATCCTCACTAAATATATAATATTTTAGTATTTCTAATATTAATTTCTTTATGTATAATTTATGTAGAAAAGTATTTAATATTAGGGGGAATATAAAATGGTAAGGGAGATTAGTATAAATAAAGCAGTAGAAGATTCAAGTTATATTTTTAATAATGGGCTAGCATGTTCCGAATCAGTAATTTACTCAATTAGGAAAAATTTTGAGTTAGATTTGTCTGATGATGTAATAGCAATGGCTTCTGGTTTTCCTTGGGGTCTTGGAAAAGCATATTGCATTTGTGGAGCATTGGCTGGAGCTACTATGTGTCTAGGGTATTTCTTTGGTAGAAGAGAACCTAATGATCCCAAAATTAATAAATGTTTTGAATTAACTAAAGAATTTCATGATTCTTTTGTAGAATTTGCTAGGGCATCATGCTGTGGTAAAATTACAGAGGGACTAGATAGAGATAACAATATGCATAAGAGTAAATGTACTAAAATAGTAGAAAAATCCACTAGAAAAGTATGTGAAATAATATGCAAAGAGCTTAGTATAAAAAATATAGATAATATAAATATAAAAAATGATTAAAAAATACATAATTAGTACAGAATTCATTTAGAGCACTAGGTTTACTGCCTAGTGCTTTTTATCTAGTATTTTTTATAAAATTTATGATATAATATACCTTGCATTATTTACTAAGGAGGAAGACAGATGGGAAAAAGAAAACAAGTTCAAGTTCCTATTGAAAAGATAGAAGAACAAAATAGATTTATTGAAGCAGTTGCTGAAAAAAACTCTAGATTTGTTGCTATAAATAAAAGAAAACCAAAATATATGATAACTACTTTTGGATGTCAAATGAATGAACATGATTCAGAAAAGTTATCTGCAATGCTGGATAGTATGGGTTATGAACCGACTTTAATGACAAATGACTGTGACTTAATAATATATAACACTTGTGCAGTAAGAGAAAATGCAGAGCTTAAGGTGTATGGTAACTTAGGTCACTTAAAGTTAGCAAAAAGAAAAAATCCAGATTTAAAAATAGCTGTATGTGGATGTATGATGCAACAACCTCATGTTGTTAAAGAAATTAAATCTAAATATAAACATGTAGACTTAGTATTTGGTACGCATAACTTATATAAATTCCCAGAATTATTAACTAGAACTATGGATAGTCATACTACTTTAGTTGATGTATGGGATGTAGATGGAGAAGTAGTAGAAGGTCTTAGAAGTAGTAGAAAATTTGAATTAAAAGCTTTTGTTAATATAATGTATGGATGTAATAATTTCTGTACATACTGCATAGTTCCTTATACTAGAGGTAGAGAAAGAAGTAGAAAACCAGAAGATATAATAAATGAAATAAAAGATTTAGTTGCAAATGGAACTAAAGAAATAACATTACTTGGTCAAAATGTTGATTCATATGGTAAAACTTTAGAGGAACCTATAACATTTGCTGAATTACTTAGAATGACGAATGAAATAGATGGATTAGAAAGAATAAGATTTATGACTTCTCATCCGAAAGATATATCTGATGAAGTTATATATGCCATGAGAGACTGTGACAAAGTTTGTGAATTCTTACACTTACCTGTACAATGTGGTAGCACATCTCTTCTTAAAAAAATGAACAGACATTATTCTAAAGAAGACTATTTAAGAATTATAGAAAAAGCCAAGGCAGAAATTCCTGATATAGCATTTTCAACTGATCTTATGATAGGGTTCCCTGGAGAAACAGAAGAAGATTTATTAGATACTATAGATGTTGTAGAAAAAGTAAGATATGATAATGCGTTCACTTTTATATATTCAAAAAGAGAAGGTACTCCAGCAGCTAAAATGGAAGATCAAATCCCAGAAGATGTTAAACATGAAAGATTTAATAGAGTATTATCTAAAGTAAATGAAATACTTGCTGAAATAAACAAAAGCTACGAAGGAAAAACAGTTGAAGTATTAATTGAAGGAAAAAGCAAGACAGATGATACTAAATTTGCAGGAAGAACTAGACAAAATAAATTAGTTAATTTCTCAGTTAAAAATCCAAGTGATGATTTACTAGGAAAAATTAGAAATGTAAAAATTACAGAAGCAACTACATTCTCTTTAATAGGAGAAGAAGCATAACAAAAACAAAAGGTGTAAAATATATTATTTTACACCTTTTTTACATACAAGGAAATTATATTGAATTTGCAATTGTGAAAAACCCATAGGTTAAAGCATTATCAATGTGTTTGAGAAGTTGTAAAAAAGTAAATTTTGAGCAACAGGCAAAGCCGTTGGCGACATGAGCGAAGCGAATTTTTTATTTATTCAGCATAATTAAATCTCTGCATATATAAATCATATAAAATAGAAACTATTAATACTACAGACATTGCTAAGCTTACTTTAATAATAATATTAGAAGAACTTTCCAATGCTATAGCAACATATCCCCATATAAACATCAGAGGAAAATTCACATCATCATTAAGTAAAGTAAATAAAATAGATGATATCGTTAATATTACTATTATGATGCTTGTCCAACCAACTTCACCTATCCATAAAAAAGAATTAATGCCAATTAATTTTAAAAACAAACCAATATCATAAATAGTAGTAATACATAACCAACCACATATTAAAGAAAATGGTAAAATATAAATTTTAGATATACAATTAGAACTTATTTTAAAATATGTAATAAATGAACTTACTAAAGTTACCATAATAAATACAGGTGTCAACTTTATAGGTATAATAAATGTAATACCTGTAAATATCATAGAAAATGAAGACCAAAGTCCAACTTTTTTATACATGATACTTTCTTTTGGAGTAGCTATAAATCCTTTAATAATCCAAATAAATAATAGAGTATATATTATACTCCAGACAATAAGTGAGTATGACGCAGGCATAAATTCTGGCTTGACTTTATCATAATTTAAAATACTATCAAATTCATTTACTTTAGAAGATGCATATATCAAAAAAATAAATCCAATAAAATTCATTATATTATTATATTTTCTACTTCTCATTATTTATTCCCCCTTAGAATAAATTTATGCTAAGGTTTGTTTATAAATTACTATAAATATGTAAGTTTAAAGAATTAAAATTAATATAATAAAATAAGTTAGTTAAGAAAAATCTTAACTAACTTACTAATTTTTTATAAATGTTAAAAAATTTTCTAAAATTCTAGCTGTTATACCCCAAATTACATAGTTGTTATATTCATAAAACCACACTGGATAGTTACCTTCAGCAAACTTATAATTTTCCTTATGAGGTATTTTTTCATATGGAAAATTCTTATTAGGTATAACTTTTACATCATTAGTGTAATAATCAGCTTTATAGTCTAATAAATAATCTATTGGTACAATAAATGTATGATCTACTTCGTCCTTATTAATATTTATATTATTTATATCTTTTAGGATACCTAGATAAGGGTGAATAATTAAATTTGAAGGAGAAACATATATATCTAAAGGAGAAATAATTTCTATATTATTTTGTGTAATTCCCAGCTCTTCACAAGTTTCTCTTATACAAGCTTCTTTAGGTGTTTCTTTTTCCTCAATTTTACCTCCTGGAAATGAAATTTCACCAGGTTGTGTTTTCATAGTTTTAGATCTTAATTCAAATAAGATAGAATATGAATTGCCTACTTTTACTAATGGTATCAAAACAGCTGATTTTTTCATTTTTTGATGTCCATTTATATATGGTATATAGTTTTTAAATTTATTTATTATATTATCCAATATAAACCCTCCTAAGTTAAGTTATTATTATAATCATATTATAATATTTCTATAAAAATTTTACTATTATATATTATAAGTAAAATTACATGTCATATAATTAATATCTTAATATAATAATTTGAATGATTATTGCTAAGCTACCGCTATTACCTACGGTAAGTTTAAAGGTTATAATAACAAGTATATAACTCCAAAATAATATAAAAAATGTTAAAATATTATTTATTGCAGAATTTTAATATTACTTATTTTATATTGTAAAATAAGAAGAATTAAATAAAATAATTATATTATACAAAATATAAGAATTCTTTATATTAACATATAAATTGTGTTATATGATATAATAACTAAAGATAAGGAGGTATAAACATGGAGATTGATAGACAAAAATTGACTCCTATGATGAAACAATATTTTGAATGTAAGGATAAATATCCTGATTGTATATTGTTTTTTAGACTTGGAGACTTCTATGAAATGTTTTTTGAAGATGCAATAGTAGCTTCAAAAGTTCTTGAAATAGCCTTAACAGGAAAATCTTGCGGACTAGAAGAGAGAGCCCCTATGTGTGGTATTCCTTTTCATGCAGCAAATTCATATATATCAAAGCTATTAGAAAGTGGATATAAGGTTGCCGTTGGTGAACAAATGGAAGATCCACAAAGTGTTAAAGGTATAGTAAAAAGAGAAGTAATTAGAGTAGTTACACCTGGTACTGTTTTGGAAGGAAATTTACTAGAAAATAAAAAGAATAATTATCTTATGTCATTATACAAAGAGAATGACAATATAGGTTTATCATATGTTGATATAAGCACAGGAGAGACTAATGCTACTTTAATCGGTAGAGATAAAATAATAGAAGAAATTGCAAAGGTTAGTCCTTCTGAAATTATACTAAATGATATAAGTTTCAAAGAAGATTTGAAAAATATAGCAACTTTAGGAAATATATATATAAATGAAAGTTTTAATGAAAATTATTTGAATATAAATATATTAAATGAGTATTTTAGTGATGATTATTTGAATGACTTAAAATTTGATGATGATAATTTAATCAAAAATAGTTTATGCATATTACTTAACTATATTTATAATACACAAAAACAGATTACATCTAACATTAATCATATAAACATATATAATCCAATGGAATATATGGTACTTGATATGTTTACAAGAATAAATCTAGAACTTACTCAAACAATGAGAGGCTCAAAAAAGAAAGGCTCACTTTTACATGTGCTAGATAAAACTTCAACTGCTATGGGTGGGAGACTTCTTAGAAAATATGTGGAAGAACCTTTAGTAAATAAAAAAAGAATAGATGAAAGATTAGACGTTATAGAAGAAATAAAAAACGACTTCTCTTTAAGAGAAGATTTAATTGACATCTTAAAAAATGTCTACGACGTAGAAAGAATTTGTGGTAAAATTGCATTTGAAAAAGTAACACCAAAAGAAATGATTAATTTAAGAAATTCTATAGAGAAGCTACCGCTTTTAAGTGAAAGAATAAATTATTCTAATGGAAACACAATAAAAAAATATATAGACAATATGGAAGATTTAAATGATATTTATGAGCTAATAAATAATTCTATTATGGAAGAACCTAGTATCACTATAAAAGATGGAAATATAATAAAATCTAGCTATAATGAAGAATTAAAAGAACTTAGAAATATTTCTAAAAATGGAGCTTTCATGATAAAAGAAATAGAAAATCGTGAAAGAGAAAAAACTGGTGTTAAATCTTTAAAAATAGGGTTTAATAAGGTATTTGGTTATTATATAGAAATAACTAAGGTAAACTTAGCAAGTCTAGACTTAGAAGGTAGATACATAAGAAAGCAAACTCTAAGTAATGCAGAAAGATTTATTACAGAAGAATTAAAAGAAATAGAAGATAAAATTCTTCATGCAGAAGAAAAAATTAAAGCACTTGAATATGATATATTTGTTAAAATAAGACAAACTATTTATAACAATATAGATAGAATACAAAATGTGGCTAAAATAATAGCTAATATAGATGTATTTACTTCATTTGCTACGGTAGCTCATATGAATAACTATGTAAAGCCTCTTATAAATGAAAATAGTAAATTAGATATAAAAAATGGTCGTCATCCAGTAATTGAAAGTATAGTTGGAGAAGAAAACTTCGTTCCAAATGATACTTATTTGAACAGTGGAGAAAATATAATTAACATAATTACAGGACCGAATATGGCAGGTAAATCTACTTATATGAGACAAACAGCAATAATAACTTTAATGGCTCATATGGGTTCTTTCGTCCCGGCAGAATATGCTAATATTCCAATTTGTGATAGAATTTTTACTAGAGTAGGAGCTAGTGATGATTTATCTCAAGGACAATCAACTTTTATGGTAGAAATGAGTGAGGTATCTCATATATTAAAAAATGCAACTAATAAGAGCTTAGTAATATTAGATGAGATAGGTAGAGGTACATCAACTTATGATGGTATAAGTTTAGCTTGGTCAATAGTTGAATATATAGAAAAAAATATTAAGTGTAAAACTTTATTTGCAACTCATTATCATGAACTAACAGATTTAGAAAATGAATTTACAGAAGTCAAAAATTATTCTATTGCAGTAAAGGATGATGGTGAGAATATCATCTTCCTTAGAAAAATAATAGATCAAGCTGCAGATAAAAGTTATGGTATATATGTTGCTAAACTAGCTAAGCTTCCTAATGAAGTTATTAATAGATCTTCACAAATATTAAAAGAATTAGAAAAAAATCATGTACATAATGGCTACGCCATAAATGGAAATATAAATGAAATAATTTCTAATGAAAGTACAATTAATTCTGAGGGAAAATATGTAGTCAAAGAAAATACTATATCTGAAATAGAATTAGAATTAAAAAAACTTGAAGAAAGTAATCTAAAAAATGAATTTGAAGCTTTAAAATTAGAAAAAGAAAGTATTAATAAAACATATAAGAAGCTTAAAAGAGATTACGATAGACTAAATGATGAATTTGAAAAATTAAACAATAATATAAATCAAGAAGTAGCAGTAAGTGTAGACCAAATATCATTTGATATAGTCAATGATAATAATATAATAAATGAAATAAAAGAATTAGATATATTAAGTATGACACCGCTTGATGCTATGAATGCTTTATTTAATATTCAAAAGAAAGTTAAGAACAAAAACTAATTTTTTGGAGGTATTATATGTCAAGTAAAATTAATATATTAGATGATTTAACTATAAATAAAATAGCAGCAGGAGAAGTAGTCGAAAGACCTTCTTCTGTTACTAAAGAATTAATTGAAAATTCTATCGATGCTGGTGCAACACAAATTGTGATAGATATAGTAGACGGTGGAAAAAAACAAATAAGAATAACAGATAATGGTAGTGGAATTTTATCTAGCGAAGTGGACAAATCATTTTTAAGACATGCTACGAGTAAAATAGCTAAAATAGATGATTTGTATGACTTATATTCATTAGGGTTTAGAGGAGAAGCACTAGCTTCTATAGCCTCTGTGTCTAGACTAGAAATGATAACAAAAACTAAAAATGAGCCAATAGGAACTAAGGTTGTTTTAGAAGGAGGCAAAGAAATTTTAAAAGAACCTGTAGGAACTAAAAATGGTACGACTATCATAATAAAAGATTTATTCTTCAATACTCCTGCAAGGCAAAAGTTTTTGAAATCTACTCATGCTGAAACTATTAATATAAGTGATTTAATAAATAAGCTTGCTATTGGTAATAGCCATATACAATTTAAGTACATAAATAATGGAAAGTTAATGTTAAACACACCTGGTGATAATAAGCTTCTTTCTGTTATAAGAAGTATTTACGGTAAAGATATTGTAGAAAACTTAATAGAGTTAAAAGGAGAAGGCAAATATTGTACTATAAGTGGGTACATTGGAAATAATAATATTTATCGTTCTAATAAAAATTTACAGCATATTTATATAAATAATAGGTTTGTAAAAAGTAAAATTATTTTAGATGCAATAAGTGAAGCGTACAAATCTATAATTCCTATTAATAAACATGGTGTATGCTTTTTACATATAGATATAAATCCATCTAATATAGATGTAAATATACACCCAACTAAAATGGAAATTAAATTTGAAAATGATAAAGATTTATATATAGAAATAAGAGATTTACTTAAGAAAAGATTACTAAATTCTGTACTAATTGGTAAGTACGAAACTTATGACAGTAAAAATACCTATAACAAAGATAGTAATTACAATAATGTAAAAGAAACTAAAGAATTATATCAGGCTCAAAACAAAGATACTTTAGAAGTTTTGAATAAATCAGAGGAAAATAAGGCTACGCCCATAGAAGAAGATACTCCTAGTATAAATACATTTGTATCTTTAAAGGAAGCTTTAAAAAAAGAAGATAATAAAAAAGCTAATAATGAAAACATGTCTTTAAATAATTTAGATATAAAATACAAAAATGATTCAATTAAAAATATAGAAAATTCTCTAACTCTTGAAAACAGTGATGCCAAAATTTATCCTATAGAAAATAAAAAAGGAGAGTTTTTTATAGATGAAATAATAGATGTTAGTAAATCTTTTACATTTGATGAATTATCTACTCTGAACACTTTAGACAAAGAAAATAAAAATGAAATATTAGATGATATAATTAAATACGAAACTAGATTTTCACTTACAGAATTTAAAGTTGTAGGAAGTATATTAAATACTTATATAGTATTAGAAAAAAATAATTCAATGTACTTATTAGACCAACATGCAGCACATGAAAAAGTTTTATATGAGGAGTATATGCAAAAATATAAAAATCATAAAATTGATATGCAGATGTTGCTCGATCCTATAATACTAGAAATTTCTAATATAGATATGTTAAAAGTAGAAAAAAATATAGATTTATTTTTAACATTTGGTTTTGAGGTTGAACTATTTGGAAATAATCACATTATGATAAGAGGTGTTCCTACTATTTTTGGTAATCCAGAATCCGAAAAATTTATACTACAAATCATTGATAATATTGAAGATTTGAAAAATAGTTATGATTTAAAAGGAAGTAAATTTGCATCAATGGCATGTAGAGCTGCTATTAAAGCAAATGATAAGATACATACAATAGAAATGAAGAAGCTTCTTAGTCAAATGGAAAAGTGTGAGAATCCTTTTACATGTCCTCATGGTAGACCGACTATTGTTGAAATATCAAAAAAAGAAATAGAAAAAATGTTCAAGCGAATAATGTAAGAAAGGAATAATATGAAAAAAATACCGCTTATTATACTTACAGGACCCACAGCTGTTGGTAAGACAGCTTTATCAATAGAACTTGCTAAGGATCTGAATGCAGAGATAATCTCTGCTGATTCTATGCAGATATATAAATATATGGATATAGGCAGTGCCAAAGTTACTAAGGAAGAAATGGATAATATTGTTCATCATATGATAGATGAAGTTACGCCGGAGTATAATTTTTCCGTATCAGAATTCCAAAAAAGAAGCAAAAAATATATTAATGATATTTCCAATAAAGGAAAAAATGTTTTGGTAACAGGTGGTACAGGATTATATCTTAATTCTTTGATATATAATATGGATTTTGCAAAATCTAACAGTAACTCAAAGTTAAGAGAAGAATTAGAAAGAGAATTGCAAGAAAAAGGCATAGATTATATGCATGAAAAGCTAAAATCATTAGATAGTGATGCTGCAAATAGAATACACAAAAATAATACTAAAAGAGTTATAAGAGCATTAGAAGTATGTTTAGATGGAAAGAAGATGCAAGACTTTTCTACTGATTTAAAATACAATGAAGACTATTTACCTATCATAATAGTTCTAAATAGAGATAGAGAAATTCTTTACAATAGAATTAACAAAAGAGTAGATATTATGATGGAATCTGGATTGGTGGATGAAGTTAAAAAGCTACTAGATATGGGATATACGAAAGACTTAATATCTATGCAAGGTATAGGATATAAAGAAATTGTAAAGTATATAGAAGGTGAGTATTCATTAGAAGAAGCTATCGAAATTATTAAGAGAGACTCAAGAAGATATGCAAAGAGACAAATTACTTGGTTTAAAAGATATAAAGATAGTAAATGGTTTGATTTAGGAGAATATGATAATCAAGAAATACTCAAGGAAGATATAATGAACTATGTTGAAAATATTACAAAAAATGTATAATATTATAATATAGTACTTTATGGAGGAAGTTTTAAATATAATTTAGTCGGGAGGATATTGTTTAATGAAAAATACTGCTTTAAACCTACAAGATTTGTTTTTAAATAATGCTAGAAAAGAAAGAATTCCTGTAACTATATATCTAATGAATGGTGTACAAGTAAAAGGATATGTTAAAGGATTTGATAGTTATATAGTATTATTAGAAGGAGAAAATAAACAACAAAATCTAATTTATAAGCATGCAGTGTCAACTATAGTTCCAGGCAAAAATATAAACTTACAAAATACTAATCAAATAAATAATAAATAATAAATTATACTTTTAAAAAAGGTACTTATATTAGCCTATAATATATATTATAGGCTAATATAAGTACCTTTTTATTATTAATTAGTATAGATACTCTATAAAGTAAACTTAATATTTATTATAAATAATCTATTAACCTTGAACTAAAATTTTCTCTGTGATAAAATTTTTAAAGTGACAAATATATGGGAAATAGGTGAGAAAAAGTGCTTAAAGAGACAAGTGAATTATTAAAAGAATATTATGGATTAGATGATGAAACATTTGCATTATCTGAGGAAGTAATGGAAGATATTAAAGATAAATTTGAAGAAATTAAACAAATAAGAGAGTATAATCAATATAAAGTATTAAGAGCTATGCAAAGGGCAAACTTAAGTGATAATCACTTTAATTGGACTACAGGTTATGGTTATAATGATATAGGCCGTGAAAAGATAGAAGAAATATATGCTGAGGTGTTTGGTGCTGAAGATGCTCTTGTTAGACCTATAATTGTAAATGGCACTCATGCACTAAGTTTATGTATACAAGGACTTGTTAGACCTGGAGATGAAATATTATCAATTACAGAAAAACCTTATGATACTTTACAAGGCGTAATAGGTATAAGAGAAGAAAAAGGTTCATTAAAAGAGTTTGGTGTTACATATGATGATGTAGATTTTTTAGAAGATGGAAACATAGATTTAGAAGGTGTAAAAAAGAAAATAAACGATAGAACAAAGTTAGTATTAATTCAAAGATCAAAGGGATATTCATGGAGAAAATCTTTATCAATAAATGATATAAAAGAAGCTATAGAAGTAGTTAAATCTGTAAAAAAAGACGTAATAGTAATGGTAGATAACTGTTATGGTGAATTTTTAGACATAAAAGAGCCTACTGAAGTGGGCGCTGATATTATGGCTGGTTCATTAATTAAAAATCCTGGTGGAGGACTTGCATTAACAGGTGGTTATATAGCAGGTAGAAAAGATTTAGTTGAAATGGTATCTTATAGATTAACTACTCCTGGTATAGGTAAAGAATGTGGACTAACATTTGGAACTTCAAGAAATGTATTACAAGGATTCTTTATGGCTCCTTATGTTACTTCTCAAGCAGTTATGGGAGCAATTTACTGTGCAAGAATGTTTGAAAGATTAGGATATGAAGTACTTCCTAAATATAATGATTTAAGAAG
>NZ_JAGHFM010000137.1 GCF_017888745.1 Terrisporobacter sp.
CTCCTATGCCAGATATAAGATTTTTCTTTGTAAATGATCCTGATGGATATACGATTCAACTTTTAGACGAATAGTAATAAAACTTACTGCAACAAGTGATTCATAGTAAAAATAGCTAAATCCTTATTTAGACTTTAGCTATTTTTATTGTTTGGATTATTAAATATATCTATGACTCTATATTTTACGCCTAAATCTTAGGTTTCACCAAGTTTCCTTTAAAATCATAATACTTATATCCACTCCTATTGTTAAAGGCCATCAGTTTTTGTTTTAATGGAAGTTGCTCTTATACTCGTCCAACCTCAAATCATTGATATAACTACACTTCATCGCTTCATGTTATTTCATATCATAAAAAAATATCTTAAAAACCCGTCTTAAACGTGTGATTTTTAGCTATTAACACCTGGCTACAATCTAGTATTTTCAATATATTCAGTACAAAAATACACTTTCCATAAATAATTTTCTAATAACAAGATTATTTTAAACTACAAATAGTTCTTACAATCTACTATAACTTTAATTGTATACGCATTCAAATATAAATCAACATTTTTATCATTATTTTTAGAACTTTAATATTCAACTTGCACAAGCTTTTATCTCATAAAATTTTAGTATATATAAAAAGCCTATAAAATTATTATAAAATCTTAGATATCCATGAAGTTACTTACTATAATTTTATATACTTCTATTTCAATCTGCTATCCAAGATTTTCAACAACCCTGTCCTATTTCACCAACCTATCCCCCCTCCCCCAAAATATAATACTGCATAAAATCCCCATATTTGATATAGTTAAAAATATAGTAAAATTTATTATAAATACTATCAAGGAGATATCATATGAAAAAAATCATTAACTTAGGTGTAATAGGAAGCGGATTCATATTAGACACCTTCCTAGAAGCAGCCTCAGAATTTAAAAACTTAAATCTACATACTTTCTACTCAAGAAGTGAGTCCACAGCTATAAATTTCAAAGAAAAATACAATTTTGACAAATACTCTACATGTTTAGAGGACATGGCTAAAGATAAAAATTTAGATGCTATATACATTGCTTCACCGAATGCAATTCATCATGACCAAGCCATATTATTTTTGCAAAATAAGAAACACGTACTTTGCGAAAAGGCATTTGCATCAAATTATGAAGAAGCATTAAATATGATAAATACTGCTAAAAAAAATAATGTGGTAATAATGGAAGCTATGAGAAGCACTGTTACTCCTAATTTCAAAATCTTAAAAGATAATCTTCACAAAATAGGGGAAATTAGAAGATGTTTTGTAAGCTTTTGCCAATACTCTTCTAGGTACGATAAATACAAGGAAGGTACTATTTTAAACGCCTTTAAAAAGGAATTATCCAATGGATCTCTTATGGATATTGGGGTGTACTGTTTAGCTCCTATTATAAATTTATTTGGACCTCCAAATAATATAAAATCTAATGCTTTCCTTTTAAGCACTGGTGTAGATGGTCAAGGGAGTGCAATTTTGGATTATGGCACTATGGATGCTGTACTAATTTATTCCAAGATTGCAAACTCTTATATTCCCTCTGAGATCCAGGGTGAAAATGGAAGTATCTTAATTGATAAGATAAATAATTTTGATAATATAAAGATTGTTTATAGAGATGGAACTGTGGAAGATATAGGTGTTAAACAACATGAAAATAATATGTATTATGAGATAGAGGAGTTTATTAAATTGGTTGAATTGAGTCATACTGAAGCAGTTTATTCTTCTTTAAATACTTTGGATAATACTCTTAATACTATGCTTACTATGGATAAAATTAGGGAGAATCTTAATATAGTTTTTCCTGCTGATAATAAATAGCATTTTATCTCATCATCAAATAGTAAAAAAGCATAGGAATTTAATATAAAATAAATTTCTATGCTTTATTTACAATATTCAAAAATACTCTTATATCAAGTAATATAGGAGCTTTATATTTATTATATACAAAATTTTCAATTCAATTTATTTTACCATAAACATCACAAGTATATAATTTTTCTAATTCAATTTAAGTTTCCTAGTATAATTTATTTCTTATATAACATATCTATATGTGGAATATTATCTTCTAAATATTCTTTGGAAACAGCTTTAAACCCAAGGCTACCATAAAAATTAAGTAAATATGCTTGTGCCTGAATTTTTATAGTATCCTCAGATAAGTTGCTTTCTACAAAATCAATAGCTTTTAACATCATTTCTCTTGCAATCCCTTTGCCACGATAACTTTGCTTAACAGATACCCTTCCTATTGATATCTCCTCGTAAGAAACTCCTTTTTCTAAAATTCTTAAGTATGCAACTACTTCACCATTTTCTTCAGCAAATAAATGATATGAATTAAAATCTTTATCATCGCAGTCTAAATATGGACATTCTTGTTCCACAATAAATACTTCATTTCTTAGTGCTAAAATTTTATACAAGTCTTCTACATTAAGTTCATTAAATTTTTTAATTTTCCAATTCATAAAATTATCTCCATCTATATTTTACTTAAACCTTCCCTATAAAAACAGAAAAGTACCGAGCCTAATCCCTTCTTAAAAAAAGTTCATTCATTTTTCTTTCAGAACATGCCTTTTCTAATTTTTTTGAAATTGCCAATAATGACTCTTCATTTACACTTCGAGATTTACTTGGACAAATAGCTACACAACGCATGCATGAAATACATTTTTCTTTTTCTACCAACGTTGGATTTTCTTTTGAAATAGCATTAACTGGACACTTTATAGCACAAAGACCACATTTCTCGCATTCTTGTCTCACTTTTGGAACTAAAGGAATAACCTTATATTCTTTATACGGATTATTTCCTGGTACATATAAATCTTTAGTACCCTTTTCCTGTTTTAAAACTTCTTTAATCTCATCAGAGAATTTTATCAATTCTTCTTTGTCTTGTAAATCTGGTCTACCAGTAGCAAATTGATTCATAATAGAATGTTCTGTAACTGCAGCAATTGCTGCAATACTGACAAACCCCAATGTTGTTAATGTATCTTTCAATTCTAATAATACATCTTCATATGCTCTATTGCCGTATGTTGCTACTAAAATGACTTTTGAACCATTTCCATTTAACTTCTTAATATTAGACATTGCTACCATTGGAACACGCCCACCAAAAGATGGAACTGCTATAATACAAAGATCTTCTTCACTGAATGTAAATTTCGAGAAATCTTCCATTGTATTTGATAAATCTAATTCTATTCTTTCATAATCAAATTGTCTACTTATTAAATCTGCTACTTTTTTAGTTCCACCTGTAGGACTAAAATAAATTTCAAATACTTTCATATATTCTATATCTCCCCTCTGAACTTAACTCTATCTACTATTATATACAACCTATACTTATTTCGCATTATATAGCAATTGTTAAGTAAACATATCATATGCCCCCCTATTTATAAATAGTTTCAGATCCATTTGCTAATATACCCCTAACATAATTTATAAACTCTTCCATACTTTTATCAACATAGTTCCCCCTAAAATCCATAAGACTTTTTTAATTACTCTTTTATATAATGATTATTGCAAAGTAAAATAATGCTATAATAAAAATAAATATACAATTGTTATATAGTACAAATTAATAAAATATATTTGGGAGAATAAGTATGAAGACACTAATAGAAAATTCATTTTGGATGATCGTAATTGTTTTTGGAAGTATGTATTTGATATTCTTAGAGATTAGAAATTATAATAATAATAAACGTTTAAAGTCTCAAATAAAATATACTGAAGAATCTATTGTTGATATGAAAATAATAAATAAGCGTTTTTCTAAAGGCACTATTATGAGAATTAGTGGAGCTATACTTCCATCAGTATTACCAAGTACATACACTATTGAATTAGAATATAAGGGTAATAATTATGAAATAAATGATCAAGAAATATTTACTTCTTATGAAATAGGAGAGTTTATAAGATTAAAACTAATTGAGAGTTTAGATAAAGATAAAAATATCATAAAGTATGATTTATTTAAATTAAGTTAAATATTTAAGTTTAATATAATGCAAACAAAAAAGTATGGATATATACTCCTACTTTTTTGTTGCTAAAATAAGTTATAAAATTAACATTTATTTAAGACATAGCCTAAATTTTAGATTACTAATCTCTTAGTTCACAATATATTAATATTGTTCACTAAATCTACTCTACAAATTGGAATTTATAAATCTTTTATAAGTAGTATGGTTCCTAAAATATATCCACAATCCCATTTTCTAAATTCTTCTTCCTCAAATCTAAAGAATGGGTGTTTAAATACACACCCCCATCCATCAATATCATATATAGGGAGTTTCTCTTCTTCTGACATTTTAATAACTTTTAAAGAGTCTGGCAAATTCATACCAAATATTTCCTCATCACTATATATTTTTTCTTGATAATCAGGTATAGATAGTAAGCTTCCACACATCAAAAAATCAAGAGACATACTATATATTTTACCTTCAGATAATTCATCATCATCGTCAATATCATACACTTTTTCTTGTGCCTTCACTTTCAATATGTCTACACCAATAGATGCAAAAAACGCTTTTTGTTTTTCAGACATTGTATTAAAGATATTTTTATTTACTTGACTATCTTTTGCATAGTTTCTTTTCATATATAGGTCTTTTGTAGCTTCAATATCAATATCTATTTCCCACGGATAAAAATTAAATAGCATATTTATCACTCCCCAAATTCCTATTTTTAAATTAGTTCTAATTATTAAATTTACTCTCTTATCATTGACACAACTTTTTATTTCCTAATTATACCACACAATTAACTAATGTGGCATTAATGTTATATACAAACCTATTTCGTTATGTAAAAAGATGGTACCAAAGTACCATCTTTTTTACTACCATCTATTACTCAAATACCATTATATCATCTGATATATTATAAAAATCCCCATACTCGTTAATCTCTATATTGCATTTTTTATTTTTCAAATCAATATTAACCCTACTACTACAATCAACAATGATTTCTTACTTCAATTAAAGACTTCTAAACATATTTACACCTTTGACTTTCAATATTCTATATAATATGAAAACAGCTATTACAGTTATCACATTTCCAAGAATCAAAAATCTATTTATGTCATCAATTTTAAGTACATAACCAATACCGCAAAGTGCCACCACATATAACATATTGCCAGCCATAGTTAATAAGACACTTGCTCCCCTTTTTACTACAGCCACATCATTTATAAAGTCTAGTTTTGGATATAATAAATTTATTAAAATACCTAAAGTTGCACCAAATATGGCTAACAGGACAATTGCAATTATCACTAATACTGTAGATTTAACATCAAAACTTAGTCTAAATGATAAAACTATGAAACAAATAATTGATATTGGTATAGTTAAAACTAAATTTAATAATATCTTACTTTTAAAAATATCCATTTCTTTTATTGGAGAAGATTTTAATATCCATAAATTTTTTCCCTCCAGAGAAATTGATACACAAGATGTATTAGTCATTAGCAAGCAAAATACAGTTATACCAAGTGTTTGAACTAATATTAAATCCTTAACAACACTTATTTCTAACATTTCAGCTATTTTATCATAACCAACTAATAATACTGCTCCAGTAAATATGACTAACATTATCATTCCAACAAAAGTATTCATTACATACACATTTGATGAAAAATATCTTTTTACTTCTTTATTAAATAAAGCTATAACAGGGCTTGATGATTTTAATTCTTTAAATTTATAATTATTAGCTTTGTAAGTTTCACTTAATCTACCATTTATCTTACTAAAATTCTTTGCAAATAAATATACAAATAAAGTTATAGGAATTATTCCATCCAATAAAAATACCATTAAAGAAAGTATATCTCCATCTGTAAGGGCATCTACAAAGAAATATGCTGGCAGATATAATTTTTGAGTAACTTCTATTATAGATGAACTATTTTCTATAAGGCTCATCATTACATTTTGTGAGTTAAAAGATAAAATTAGTACTACTACAATTAATAATAAGTTCAATACTATTGATATTAAATTATTCTTTTTGCTTCTTGATGATATATTAGTAATGACAAATGCCAATAATGACGCAATTACTGTTGGAATTAAAGGTGCTACTAAAGTTGAAATTATTAAAAATAGTAGATAATATCCACCTGTTTCTATTTTTATAAAATAAACTATGCCTGGAATTAATATAAATGCTGCCGAAAATAAATAATTATTTGCAATGAGCATTAATATTTTACTACTTAATATGGTAGATTGTTTTATTGGCAAACTTGCTAACATTTCGTAATCCCTACTTTGGAAAAGATATGATGATGCTTTATATAATGAAGTAAAAAATGTTGTGAAAGTTGCTCCTAAAACTCCTAAAATAAGAAGTAATTCCATTTGATTTATTTGAATTAAAAAGTCTGATAAGTAAAAACATGCCATAAATCCGTAAATTGATAATATTATCATGGAAAAACTTATTAATAAAACCATACCTATAGCTTTCATTTTTTCTTTTTCATCTGCGTATTTTATTTTATAAATTCCTGTTTCATTTATAAAATTATTTTTCATTAATAGTGCTAAATTACTCATTATCTATCATCTCCATAAAAATATTCTCCAATGATTTATCACCTTTTACCTCTTTTGTTTCTCCATAAGCCATTAATTTTCCGTCTTTGATTATGGCAATTTTATCACATATCTTTTCAGCCACTTCTAATACATGAGTGGAGAAAAATATACAACCACCTTCATCACAAAATTCTCTCATTATCTCCTTCAATGTAAATGCCGCCTTAGGATCTAAACCTACAAAAGGCTCATCTAGTATTAATATTTTGGGATTGTGAATTAACGCAGAAATAATAGCCAGCTTTTGTTTCATACCATGGGAATAAGATGATATTAAATCACCTAAAGCTCTATTTATTTCAAATTTTTCTGAGTAATATTTTATTTTTTCTTGTCTTTCTTTTTTATCTACTTTAAATATGTCTGCAATAAAATTAAGATACCCTATTCCAGTAAGTGATTCGTATAAATCTGGGTTATCAGGAATATAGGCTATTTCTTTTTTGCACTCTATAGGATATTTTTTTATGGACTTTGAATTTATTAATACATCTCCTTCTTCAAAATCATGTATCCCAACTATGGACTTAATTGTTGTGGTCTTTCCTGCCCCATTGTGTCCTATAAATCCAAATATTTCTCCTTTTTTAATTTCCATAGATACATTGTCTACGGCTTTTTTGCTTTTGTATGATTTAGATAAATTTATTATTTTTAACATTTTATCTCCCTCTTTATATGTTTTATAGTTTTTTTCTTATACTTTTTATGTTTTGCCTTGTATGATTTATGATTTTTGTTTTATATTTTTTCTAGTTGTTATATATAATATATAACAACTATTATAATTATGAAACATTTTTTTATATTAAGCTATGTTTTAAATTAATGTTGATTTTATAAAGTATTTTACAGTAAAAAAGTAGGAGCTGATGGATGCTCCTACTTTCAAGTTTGTATTATATTAAAATTGTTAACCAAATCTATTGTACAAATTGGAATACTTATTTCTAATTGCCTGTGTAAGTTTTTTTAATGTTATTGTTAACAAAGAGTAATATAACTACAATAATAAATTTGATATTTATATATAAAACCCTCATCATTATTATAATTTAACTAAAATTTTCTACATTACTGCAAATACTCTCTTTGAATTTGATAGGTATTTTAATTATTACTTGATTCCATACATATTATCACCCATATTTTCTTTATTAAATTTCAATATCACTACATAATAAAAGTATATAAAATAGCTTATATACTTCTATGAAGGTATTCTCTTTGTTATAATAATTAAATAATACTTACTTTAAATGGGCAAAGGAGTAATTAATATGAAAATGAGTAAATGTATAATAGGTACAATGCTAATAGGTAGTTTATCAGTAGGTAGTTTTGTGCTTGGAAATGCTACTGAAAAATTAACTACTGTTGATGGTAAGGAGGTTATACAGGCTTACAATAATTTAGTAAATCAAAACGGTGTAGAGCATTTAATACTAACTGATATTAATGGTACTACAATGGATATTTACAGAAATAGAAGTAATGGGAGTGAGAGAGTAGACTTCTTTGATGAGGATGGTATGCTTGTAGATAGAACCATTACTACTGATTATGGTGCTACCTTCTTAACATTAGCCCAATATCAAACTAATGGTGAATGGCAAATTGAGTTACTAAAAACTTTGCCACCAGAGAATGCTCTTGGGGAAAATAAAGAACTTATGCAAAAATCCATGATTGATGGATATTTTCAAGAAGAATTTGTAGATGGGGTTTATAGAGATTGGAAAAAATCTGAAATAGATACGAAAACTAATTTAATAAAATATTCAGATGAGAGTAATAACATTTACATAGATTCTAATACTGGAGAAGTTGCTAAAAGAGAAATTCTCGTAGATGGTGAAGTTATAAAAACTTTTAATGTTGAAATTTTATCTGTAGATAAAGTAAGGCCTGAGGCTATGTTCCAAATGGATGCTCCTTTAATAAAACCTAATTCTATTGCTAATAATAAAAAATTGAGAACATTAATTAATGAACTTGAGGTTACTACAGATGATTGCTCTAATGTTGAGTATGCCCCTACAGATGGAAAAGGATAAATTGTAGAAAGATATATCATTTATAGTGTGTATTTAATATTTTTAATTTAACTTTTATAAGACTCATATACTGAAAAATAACCACATTCAAATGGAGGTAACGACAAATCCATTTGAATGTGGTTGCTTATTATGTATATTTACCACCCAAAGTATTCTGCCCAATAAAAAATACCATATTGAGATACAACCCAGTTTTCTAATGAACCTTGTGTAGCTTTTTCTATTGGTGGATTTATTAAAGTATATATTTTCTCATTACTTTTAATGTCTATTTCATATGGAGTATCTGATAGTTTCATGGTAATTGATTTTATAGGGTAACCCTCCCTTAAAATTGCAAACCTTAATGCTCCAGTAGGTGTTGCAACAAAATATGTAGTTAAAAGTAAAATTATCATTGCCAATATTACAACTATTTGTTTCTTTTTCATAAAGATATACCCCTTTTTTGTATAATAATCATCTTTAGCTTACCTATCACCAATTTTTATTCTAATGATTTTATTTAACTTAAAACTCGTATTATATAACAATTGTATATTCAATATTTTATATAATTTTCAATATTCATTTAAAACATATACTAAAAATAAAATCGGAAGTATGATGATATACTTCCTGATTTAAATATTATATTGCTTTATCACTTTTAGATAATTGTGGATATATACTATCTATAATTTCTTTTATTTTTCCTTTATACATAAGTTTAAATATACACCATGCTATAATACCACCTAATGTATTTAATATTAAATCATCTATATCAATAGCTCTTATATATGTTAATTCAAATATATTCATAAATAATTGAATTAGTTCTATTGATAATGATATTAAAAAAGCTATTTTCACAGAAGATTTTAAACTTCTTAATTTTTCATTTCTTATACACATATATAGTATAAATGGTATTAATAAAACTAAATTTCCACCTAAGTTTCTTATTATACCTCTAAAGTAAAATCCTTCTTTAAAGTAACCTATAAATGGTACTATATTTATATTGCATCTTTGTATTAAACTTAATCCTTCTACATACTCCCCTAATCCACCTATAATTACAGGTAAAATAGTTATTCCTATAAGAAAAAACAAATATATTACAAACAGATTAGTTAAAATTTCATCTCCAATATTAAATTTGATACCCTTTTTTCTTCTCTTTAATAAAATTATCATTCTTACAATTATCCATATTGGAAATCCAAATATAAATAATCCATGTAGCTCAAATGAATACATCTTTTGCCTCCTTATACAATATAATTTACATAAATTTACAATGATTAATATACTATTGCTATAATTCCATATCAATTATATTGTAATAATTATATGATGAAATAAATCTTTTTTAAAGACTAAAGTAACCATAATATCTGTTTCGCATTATATAACTATTGTGAGCTAAGTTTTTATTTAAATTTATGAGGCTTTTCAACTCTCATTTATTAATATATCCATACTTTGTGCATATATCTGACATTATATTTGAAACAAACGACATAGCAAATTTATCTTGTTAATAAACTCAATTTTTTATTATAACTTTTTATAAAATTCTTTTCTATTCAAATTTTTCCAATCTATAGATTCGAATTTTTCACGAGTAAATTCAAAAAACTGAATATAAGATATTGGTTCTTTTGTAATATCTTCACCTGGTGATATACCACCTATTTTTATAGGATCAATAACCCCAATATTTATAGTTATATTTTCTATATTCTCATTTTTATATAATTTTTCTACCTTATCTAATATCTCTTTACTGATTTCTTCCATTGATGATACACCAAGTTTTTCTAAAGTATTCTCATCTTCTTTTGTCAAGTTTTCTTTTTTAGACATATCAACTATTTTATTATAGGATTCTGAGTAAGTTATATAGTATAAATTGATATAATTATTTTCTTCAGATAATTTAACCAAACCAGTTTTTTTATCGTTATCATAGTTTTTAAATACTTCATATATAGCATCTTTCTCCGTCATATTTGAAAAATTACTGCACCCTAATGAAAATATTGATATTACTAATATAAAAGTCAAATATATTCTTTTTTTCATTGAAATTACTCCCTCATCTTATACATAATAAACTCTTGTGGAACACAAAAATGACTAATCTCTTAGTTCGCAATATATTAATATTATTCATTTGAATCCTTTTTAAAACATATATCTCTAAATGAAAGCAATAGTCCAAAAATTAATCCTTGTACTATAATATTTATCTTAGTGTTTTGCATAACACCATATATTATAAGTATTAATACATAAGAACTTATTCTTAATTTATGTTCTTTTTTCTCATTTAAATCATTTATTTTACTTCGTATATCTTTAAAGAAGTCATATTTGGAGTTTATTTTATCAAAAATCAGCATTGATATAGAGGCTGATATTATAAGTATTATCACCTTCATCATTTTGTCTCCTTTGTATATATTTCACGTTACAAAAAATTGTTCGTCATTTATCTAATATCATATTAATACAATTTATAAAATGACTATATTTTGATAAATTAAAATTCCCATATATAAAATTACTCTAAATCAGCTATTTAAATCGATTTAGAGTAATTTGAATTTTAAGCTCTATACTTAAAAAATGAACCTGTTGTCATAAAAAGGTGTGACTTTATCCTTAACTTAAATTTTAATATTTTATTTTTATATATTATTAAATTCTTTTATACATCTTGCTATAGCTTCTTGGGTACTATCAAAGTAAATTCCATTATCTCTTAGCTTTGTGTTATTAATTCTAAGATCTCTTTTCTTATCTTTAAATCTTTCTGTGTCTTTAATAATTATATCTTCAATTCTGTTCTGTAACCCTAAATTTTCAAGGACACTACATCCAATATCATAGGTGCAAATATCATTTTCACAACCAAAATTATAATCTCCAAAAGGTATACTAATTAGCTTCTCTATATTTTCTATAACTTCATAAACATAGCTAATACCTCTATATTCATTAGTTGCTAAGGATATTTTTTCTCCCTTTAATGCTGCATTTAAAATATTAGTAATTATATTTGTATTAACTCTTTTATTTCTCTGGGCATATGAAAACATCCAAGTTAACCTTAAATTATAATATTTTTCAAGTCTGTTTTTAATTTCTTTTTCAGCTTCTAATTTTGTATCCCCATATATATTATTAGGTCTTAAAATAATATCTTCCTTATAAGGCCCTTGCTCTTCATTTCCGGCATAAATCTGGTCACTGCTTGCAAAAATTAATGTTGAGTTATTTAGCTCACATCCCTTTGCTATATTTATAGTTCCACCAACATTTATCTCTTGAGCTAATTTAGGTTCTCTTTGACATCTACCAGTATCTGATATGGCTGCACAGTGAAAAACAATATCAATTTTATTATTTTTAAATAAATCATAAACCTGATTTTCATTAGTTATATCTAACTCTTTATGACTTAAGGGTAAGATATCATATTTATCTTTATAATACTCACTAAATCTCGATGCTAAAAATCCATTGCTTCCTGTAACTAATACCTTTTTCATATCCTCTTCCCCTTAACATTCCACTTTTATTTTGTCTTATTTATAATATTCAATAATAGCTTGAGTTCCTTCATCTTCTAATCCATTATCTGCAAGATTTTCATATAGGTCTAATACTTTATTTAAAACTGGAAGCTCTTCATTTTTGCTTTCCATAGTATCCCTTGCTATCTTTAGGTCTTTAATAAAATGCTTAATAAAGAATCCTGGTTCATAATCAGAATTTAGCATTTTAGGAGCATTATTATCCATTTGCCAGCTTCCTGCAGCACCTTTAGAAATAGCATTTAATACAGTATTTCCATCTAAACCAACGCTTTGTGCATAATGCATAGCTTCAGCAGCTGCTGCTATTGTCCCTGCTATAGCAATTTGATTACAAGCCTTGCAGTTTTGTCCACTACCTGCTTTCCCTAGATAAATTATATTTTTACCCATAGCTTCAAATACAGGAGTTAAATAATCAAAATCCTCTTTTTCTCCACCAACCATTATTGATAAAGTTCCATTTTTAGCTCCAATATCTCCTCCTGAAACTGGTGCATCTAACACATGAAACTTAGTACCTATTTCAGATAATTTTTTAGCTAAAGCTGGTGAAGATGTGGTCATATCAACTATGTATGAACCTTCTTTAGCATTAGCAAATATTCCGTAATCACTTAAATATACTTCCTCAACATCCTTAGGATATCCAACTATAGTAAAGATAACATCTGCATCATTTACACACTCTTTAATTGTGCTACAAACCTTGATTCCATCAACTTCTAAACCTTCACACTTTGATAAAGTTCTGTTGTATACACTAACTGAATGTCCTGCCTTCTTTAAATTTAGAGCCATAGATCTACCCATTACCCCTACACCTATCCATGCAATTTTCATAACAAATCCTCCCCTATTAAAACTATTTTTATTTATCTCTCTGCTATGCTTTAGTTAAATGTTTTATCTCTATAAATATTTATGTTAATTTATTATGTACTTATAATTTTATCACTAATTATAATATCTTAATATGATAAATTTTATATTTAAAGTCTTATACCTTCTTCTTTTAATAATCTTTTAATATGTTGTGTGCTTATACCATATCTAATTCTCAGTTTATCTAAATTTCTGCCGTTGTACTCACTAGCTATTTCCCTATTTCTAACTCCTTTTATGACTTTTCTATGAACAGGTATGTATACATTAGTTCCTCCATAAAGTTTGCTAACTTCCAAAAAATTGTCCATTCCTATTATATCTACCATGGCGTGTAAACCATCTGGTATATCGTCAATTAAAATATTCACTATAAAATCCCCCTTCTATTTGTTTTGTTATAATGTTTGCTCTTTTGTGTAGTTTCTAATTTATATAACTTCAATTTAATGTTATTACCTACTAGGAATATATATTTTACATATGTCTGCCTATGTGTTTGCATTTATCTTTTCATAATTAAATTTATTTCGTATATCTATTATCTATATTTTTTAATTTTGCATATTCTTTCTCAACCTATAATTGCTTGTATTTTTATCAAAGTTTATAATATTTTCTCCTGCCATTTCAACCAGTCTACTGCCTATGGCTTCATCCCACCCAAGTATATCTTCTATTGTCTTTTCCGAGGAAATAATTAAGGGCTTGCTTTTTAGATATCTACTATTTACTATTCTATAAATATAATTAATATCTGTTGGTGTTGTCTTTCCCTTTAGAAAATCATCTATAAAAAGCACCCTTGGATTTATGTATTTGTCCATTTCTCGGATAAAATTTTCCTCGTCCATTACTGATTGTTTCAAACTCATAATCATGTTGTTGTACTCCACATATCTGCAAGATACATTGTCATTTATTAATTTCAACATGGATGCTATACCTAAATGTGTTTTGCCTGCACCGGGAGAGCCACAAAGTAACAGTGATGAATTGGTCAAAGCAAAATTATCACAAAACTTGAATGCCTTATGTTTTGCCTTTGCTTGATATGGTTTCTCACAAACATAAGTGGCGAAGGTCTTTTTCTTAAAAACTTCAGTAAGTCCGCACTTTTTTAATTTTTCCAGGGATTGTTTTTTAGATAGACATTGGCAGGGCACTGCTACTTCATGATTATTTGAATCTAGTTGAAAAGTATACCCAAAATCTCTACATTTAGAACAATCATAATTACTCTCAACAAATTGGCAGCTATTCATAAGCTTCTCCATTTTTTCAATAAGCTGTGATTTCATAATTTATACCTCCTATCATAATCCAAGTTTTACTTCAAAGGCTTTAATTTCTTCCAAAAGTACTGGGTCTATGACCTCATCTTCATTTACATCGTATTCCTTTGGATTTCTATTTGATGAGGTATATGAGGAAGAATTGTTTGAATATGTATTTTTAGAAAAATCTCTGTTAAAAGGTGTCACATTTTTTCTGTTTTGATATTCCTGCTCTTTTTCTTTAAATTTTTCATAAGTAAATATATTTTCATCAATCCATTTTCTAATTATCCCCTTCAAATATGAATGTGTCACCGTTGATTTATCTATACAAATTTCTACGGCTTTAACAAAAAGTTCTGCTTCAATTTTTTCTGATATGTCAATAAACCACTGTCTACTGGCTGGATATACTGGTCCTATGTTTTCCTCATAAGTTTTTACAATTTTGGCTAAGTTTTTATCCACCGACTTACTTACCCACTCACTTTGTTTTTTTGATGTATGTTGATTTAAATTTTGTTCTACTTTTGCATTTATATCTGTATTTTTGTTTTCTGTATTTTTATCTAAATTTTCATTTTCATCTATTTCTTTATTTCCATCTTGCTCTATTTCTTTTGATCCATATTTATGTTGCTCTAAATTTAAATCTATATTTTGATTTATGTCTGTATCTTTATCTATATCTTCATCTATATCTGTATCTATATCTAGAGTTACGCTTTTGTTACATGAATCATCATCAATACATGATTTATTTTCTTTGTTAGATTTCTTGTTTGCTCTATGTTTTCTAACTCTTTCAGCACTACTACATTCACTACCAGTTAGTGTAGTTCCCTGAGGTAAAAAATATTCTCCATCATTTATAGTTTCCATCAAGTTAACTTTTTCAAGAAAATCTAAAGTCCTTTGCACATCATCCACATCTTCATCTAGTAATAATGATAATTCTTCTGCAAAAGTATCTTCCACATTATCAAAAAATATCTTATTTTCACTTTCCAATGATAGTATTATCATTTTCATATAAATTAAAATACAAGTATCTCCATTTTCTAATTTTCTAAGTTTCTTCATTTCTTTTTTTTTGAAGAAATCTTCTTTTAGCTTTAACCAATAGTATCTCTTTGCCATGTTTTATCCCCCATTTAATTTAAGATTCTAATTTCATCATTAGTTTTGATTACTTTTTCCTTCATTAATAAGTTTTTAAATACCTGTCTACCTCTAGAGTTGACCAAAGTCTGTATTCCACAGTGACCATTTTCTGTAGTAAATTCTCTAAGTGCAAAGTATTCCATACTGTTTGCCATAGGCTTGATAGCTCCTTTTTTATCTCTATAACAATAATTGTTTAAAATCAACCAACTTACCAAAAGACTTACTCTCGTTCCAAGTAATTTAGCTGTATCTCTAAAATTTGTAAGCAAATCACTTTGAATTCTGTAATCAGTAGGCTTTTCATCAGGAATTTCATTTTGAATATTTATGCTTTTCTTAATGAGTTTTGAGTAGTTATTTTGTGTCATTTCTAATAATCTAATTAAAACAGCTTCTGGTGAATTATATTTTTTCTCTAGTTTTATAAAATACTCCCTTGCTTGTTTTCCTTTTTCACTTCTTTGAATCATGCAAATTTCTTTCGCCATATCAATTTTTAAAGCATAGTCTACTATATTTTGTGTGCCTCCAAGGGTGTGACATTTTTGGGACACCCTTATGTAATCCACATATTCTTCAAAACCATATTCAATCATTCTAGGAAACCACTTCCTAAATTCTGTACCTATTTCTAAAAATTCGTGTAGTTGTCTTGCACTTACAATCACATTGTCATCCATATCTACACTAACTGGCACTATTTCATTTTCTAAACTTATCCTTTCTTTTATTATTTCCATATTTTATCCCCCTTTTTTTAATGCTAAGCATTATAAATTATTTGAGTAGTACTTAAGCAAAGCATTTTTATCGAATGTTTGTTCTATATTTTATATTTTACAGAACATAAGTTCTTTTTGCAACTATTTACTAGAATTTTTATTTTGTAAATTTGTATTGTTGATATTATAGTAATATGTTTTTTTGGCTTTTTTGTATAATATATATTTAGAAATTATGATTGGGGTTGAATGTAAAAATTATAAATATTTCATCAAATCAAGAGTTTATAGATGAATTAAATAGTATAGTAGGTTAGTTAAACAATCATCATTCTAGTGTAACTAATGATAAAGATTCATTTAATGAGTTAAGAAATGTATATGAAAAATTTGTATAGTATGACTTTTTTGATGATGATAATGTGAATAATAGGTATGGTTCATTGAGAGATTGCAATAATTCTGCCAGCGATAACTTTAAAGATATAGAGATAAAGGATTGCCCAATAACTGATTTTAATAATCTAGATTCGTGTATAAGAGAGGTTTTAGAAATAGAAAATCCTTAGTATGAATACTTATGTGTATGTTATGGTGATTATTAAGTGTATTAGATTTATGTTGTTATGTAAAAAAAGATATTAACATAATAATTTATACTTTTATGTTAAATAAATGCTCCTTTATGGAAATGACTAAAATACTCTCCTAGACAAGAGGAGATTTTTAGTGAGCAATTTCAAAAAGGAAGTAGTCAAAAATAAGTATTTTAAAAATGTATAGTAAAGAAACTTTAGAAAATTATAATTTTTATTTAACATTGATATAGATGGCTTCCAGGCTCTAGAGTAAAGTTAACTTACTATTTTCTTTTTCAAGTATACTTTTATTAAATACAAATAATGTTCTCTACAAAAAACAAGATTTAAATTTCAATGTAGTTCTAACTTAATTTTTAAAATTTATCATAGCTACGGATATTTTTTATTTATTTACATTCCAATATGGTTCTACTTAAATTGTATGAAATACAAACATGAAGGTTGTATCAGAAAGGCTATTTACATTCCAGTATGGTTCTACTTAAATCAATTTCAATTTTTTTATCAGTAATAACTAGAATACTATTTACATTCCAATATGGTTCTACTTAAATAAATATGCATCATTTTATCCTACAGGATTTTCATTTATTTACATTCCAGTATGGTTCTACTTAAATTATTGAGATTTTATAAAATACTTACTAACCACCATTATTTACATTCCAATATGGTTCTACTTAAATTTAGATATAGTTGAAATAAAATAAGAGATTGTCAGATTTACATTCCAATATTGTTCTA
>NZ_JAGHFM010000138.1 GCF_017888745.1 Terrisporobacter sp.
ATGTTAGAGATGCTGATGCATATGCTAAAGGACATTTAACTAATGCAATAAACATACCATTTGATGAGTTTGAAGGAAAGATAAGTGAGCTAGAATCTTATAAAAATCAAACAATAGTATTAATATGCAATACAGGAAATAAAAGTGGTAAAGCAGCTCAAATGTTAGCTGACAATGGATTTAAAAACGTTTATAACGCAGCAGATGGAATGGAAGAGCATGAGTATGCAACTGTTACATATACTAATATAACAGGAAGTCAATTTGAAGAATTAGCTACTAAAAATAAAGATGCTGTTATACTAGATCTTAGAGATTCTAAAGATTTTGAAAAAAAACATGCAGAAAATGCTATAAATATACCTATGGATGAATTTGAATCAAAAATGTCTCAATTAAAAGATAAAAATCAAGAAATATATTTATACTGCAATACAGGAACGAGAACTTCTGAAGCGTCACAAATATTAGAAAAAAACGGATATAAAAAAATTTATAATTCAATAGATGGAACAAAAGAATACGAATTTAGTTTTACTAAGTAGTTTATAGATAAAATAATAAGATGCTCTCTTAAGATGATATTAATCATTATATGAGGGCATCTTTTTTGTAAAATTATTTTAACCAAAAATAAAGATTATTTTCATAATAAATAAAAGGATATTCATTTTATATGTACAAATATATTTAAGGTAAGATATAAGTTGAAATGTATACTGTGTATATTAAAAAATAAAGGGGCAAAACAAATGAGAAAAAGTGGAATATTTATGATATTGATATCTATTTTATTTATATTTTTTGTAAATGAATATTATAGATATGATGGATATAAGAATATTGAAATACCAGGTATAGGAATAGCTAAAGTGCCTGAGGAATGGTATTGTTCTACCAATGAAGATGGGCTACTTTATTTTGCCAATATGCCTATTCAAAATAAGGGGTGTAAGGTCTATTTTATTCAACATTCTATAGATAGCGAATTATTACAAAATGAAGATCTAAATGAAAAGTCTGGATATTATTTGGAAGATTATTATCTAGGTGATGTATTGTCTATTGAGAAAATTTTTGTATCTCCTTATGGTGATGCATGTACATTTTCTAATGGTTCTAGTTATAGAGCATGTACTTTTTATTTGAATGGAACAAAAGTCGACAGTTACTATATTAACTTTACTAATAATAAAACAAATAGCATTTTTTTTATAGTGGATGATTCAATTGATCTTAAAACTATGGAAGATATGACAAAGTGGTTTGAAAATAGTAAATAAAATTAATAAATGAAAAGGCTGGATATTCTATGAGATAATCTAGTCTTTTTATTATTTCTATAATAACAACTTGTAAATATATTGAAGTTTTTAATTTGATGTGATAATATATAACTTATTAGACAATTAACCTGTTAAGACAACTTAATAGGTTAATTTTTTTTAAAATAAAAGATTAAATAATAACCTTTTAGTAAATGGGGAAAATTAGAATAGTATCATTAGTTAGGAGGTATTAGAATGAAAGTAGAAAGAGTGGCCATATTAGGTGGTGGTAATGGTGGTATTACAGCTGCTGCTGATCTTTCAAGTAAAGGATTTGAAGTAAATTTATTTCAATCACATAAATTTTGTAGAAACTTAGATGTTATAAAAGAAAAAGGAGAAATTTTACTTCAAACATTGGAATGTGAAAGTACTGAGAAAGTACATTTAGTAACAGATGATATAAAAGAAGCTATATTAGGAGCTCAAATTATAATGTTAGCTATACCTGGAATGGCAGTAGAATATTTTGCGGAAATACTTGCTCCAGTTGTAAGGGAAGATCAAATAATTTACATAAATAGTGCTGCGGCTATGGGTTGTATAAGATTTGTTAATAAAGCTAAAGAAATGGGAATAGAAAAGAAATTTAAAATATGTGAATCTAATTCATTAACATATGGAACTAGAGCTTTTGCTGAGGAAGCGAGGGTAGAGTTATCATTAAGGGTTAAAAAACTATTTTTAGGTTCATATCCAGCATCTGATATAGATGAAATTATGGAATCTTTATCACAGTTATATGATTGTTTTGTACCAGCAAAAAATATATGGCATGTTAACTTAGAAAATGGTAATCCAGAAGTACATCCAGGACCAGCACTACTTAATGCAGGAAGAATAGATTATTCTAATGGAGAATTTTGGCTATATAAAGAAGGAATAACAGAACATACTATAAACGTATTACAAGCAGTTGAAAAAGAAAGAATTGCCCTTGGTAGAGCTTTAGGATTTGAAGTTGAAGGAGCAAGAGAGAGTCGTATAAATAGAGGGTATTTAGAAGAGGATAAGAATAAAACTCTTCAAGAATTATTTAATACTAGTGAGGTATTTGGTCAAATAAAAGGACCTACAAGTGTAACAAATCGTTATATAACAGAAGATATATCAACAGGCCTTGTACTTTGGTCAAATCTTGGAAAAATATTAAAAGTACCAACTCCAAACATAGATGCAATCATAGTACTTGGTGGAACTTTATTGCAAACAGATTTCTATAAAATAGGACTTACAGTAGAAAAATTAGGTATAAAAGGTGTGCATGACAAACAAGGTTTAATTGATGCAGTTTAATAAAAAAAGTGCTGATGGAATATTTATTTCATAGCACTTTTTTAAATAATATAAATCAAAGAATAAATATGAAATATATTACTTAATTCAAAACTATTTTTATGATATTTATGTATGCTAGCTAAATATTATAGGAAATTATTAAAAAATATACAAAGTTTCTTACATAAAAATAATAACTATATTAGGGGGGAATATATTTATGAAGGTAAAAAAAGTTGCAATAATGGGAGCAGGTAATGGTGGTATTACGGCGGCTGCGGATTTAACACAAAAGGGGTTTAAAGTTAATATTTTTGAATCAAAGAAGTTTTGTAAAAATTTAGATGTTATAAAATTAAATAATGAAATTACTA
>NZ_JAGHFM010000370.1 GCF_017888745.1 Terrisporobacter sp.
GATGAACCCCTTAGAAGTTTATTATTTTTTTACATGAATAAGAATACTTTTATCATCCTAGGAATTATATTTTATTTGATTTTGGGTAAACTATAGATTTCATGTAATAGATTTTAAATTAAATTAGGATAATTTTTAGTATAAATGAATATTAATCTGTAATAGAGAGTAGTTATAGAGAATAATTATTTAGGAGTGATAATCTTTGAAAATAGTAACATATAATATTCACAAAGGTATGGATAAAAATAATAAAATAACCTTGCTTAGAATAATAAAATATCTAAGGTCTTTAGATGCAGATGTAATATGTTTACAAGAAGTTTTATATTATCAATATAAAATAATGAAAATATTTTTAAATATGAATGGCTCATTTGCTATGAATGTAAATAGAAAAAATTTAAAGTTTGGTATATGTACTTTCTGTAAATATGAATTATTAGAATATAGACATATCTTACTACCTAGCAAAAAAGAGCAGAGAGGTTTTCTTAATATACGAACAAAGACAATTGAAAATGATGAAATAAATATAATTAATACTCACTTAGGGTTAGATAATTTAGAGAGGAAAGAGCAGATAATTGAGATTTTAAAATTTTCAAACTCGCTATCAGAAGATACTATTATTTGTGGAGACTTTAATGAAAATAATATAAGTATGAATTTATATTATGATATTGCTGTTAATTTAAATAAGATGGAGATACCTACTTTCAATGAATCTAGGATTGACTATATTTTTTTTAGTGGAAATTTAGTTCCTAAAGAATATAATGTAGGTAATGTTAATTATTCAGATCATTTTCCTGTAATAGCAATAATTTAATAAGAAATTATTTTAAATATAGATAAGATTTAGTATATACTTATATATTTTAGAATGGGGGAAAAGTATGAGTAATAATGGAAACTTATTGCAAATTATATTTGATTGTGTGTGGGGAGTAGGAGAAAATATATATAAATTATTTCAAAAACGTAAAGAACCTGTGGAAGCTCCTCTAGATATTTTTTTCAAAAAGGCTGGGTTATGTAATAGAGATCAGGAATATCCAAAAGTTATTGAAACTATAGTTAATAATGATGAACATATGTATAAGTTATCTTGTCCTATTGGTATTGGCAAAAGAGATTTTGAAAAATATGAAGATGCATTAGAAGCATATCTTGGCAAAAAAATATATATAGAGTTATCGAGAGGGTTTATATATATTAAATAGTTAAAATATTATATATTTACAAGGTTATTAGGAATAATTGTGAAGGATTCTTCAAAATAAAGTCGAAATTTACAGAAAATTAAAAATTTTATTGACTGTTTGTTTGAACCTCATATATAATGGGTATACAAATAATAATTTAGGGAAATGAGGAGGACAACATGAATAAATCAACTAAAGATATGATAGTGATGGGATTTGCTTTATTTGCTATGTTCTTTGGAGCAGGTAATTTACTTTTCCCACCATTTTTAGGACTTATAACAGGACAAGATTGGATAACTGGGTTTACAGGATTTATATTAGCAGACGTAGGGCTATCATTATTAGCAATACTTGCGGTAGCAAGATGTAATGGTGAAGTAGGGAGAGTATTCTCTAGAGCAGGAGAAAAATTTTCAGTAGTACTAGGTGTTGCTATCATGATATGCTTAGGGCCACTTCTTGCTATACCAAGAACAGCGGCTACTACTTTTGAAATGGGTGTACAGCCATTATTTAGTAACTTTAATTCAGTAATATTTTCAATAATATTCTTTGGATTAACATTAGCATTAACAATAAAACCATCTAAGGTTGTTGATATAATAGGTTCTTATTTAACACCAGCATTATTAATAGCATTAATAGCATTAATTGTAATAGGTGTATTAAATCCATTAGGAACAATAGAACCATCAAGAATAAGTGGAGTATTCTCAGAAGGTATATACCAAGGATACCAAAC
>NZ_JAGHFM010000139.1 GCF_017888745.1 Terrisporobacter sp.
GTCTAAAGCAACATACAGGAAATTGGCCTGGTAAAACTGTTTGTACAGCAAGGGGTGATTTTTCTTATAAAGATGTCAATTACTCTCTCATAGATCTACCTGGTACCTACTCTTTATTTCCTTTGTCTCAAGAGGAAATAGTTGCTCGTGATTTTATATGTTTTGGTAATCCAGATGCTGTTATAGTTGTTTGTGACAGCACTTGTATAGAAAGAAATTTAAACCTTGTTTTTCAAGTTATGGAGCTTACTGATAAGGTAGTTCTATGTTTAAATTTATTAGATGAAGCAAAAAAGAAAGGAATTGAAATAGATAAAGATAAGCTTGAGAAAACTCTTGGAATACCTGTAGTGTTAACAGCTGCAAGAAGCGGAATAGGTATGGATGAGTTACAAGAAGCATTAAATAAAGTTGTAAAAAATGAGTATAAATTTGATAATAAACCAGTTTATTATGATGATGAAATAGAAAGTATGATTAATTCAATCAAAGAAGAATTATTAAATATAATACCTGATATTAATCCTAGATGGTTAGGTTTAAGATTAATTGATGGAGATGAAAGTATTTTTAATTCATTAAATGATTATACAAAAGATAATATTATAGATGACTTAAAAAATATAAAAACTAAACTTCCTGATGTATTTGATAAAAGTAAAATTAGGAGTCACTTTAGCAAAACCATATATGATTATGCAAAAAATATAAGCGATGATGTAGTTACAGTAATAGATAAAGAGGCTCTAGATAAGGATGAAAAAATAGATAGAGTTGTCTCTTCTAAAACTTTAGGTATCCCTATCATGCTTCTATTACTTTGCGGTATTCTTTGGATTACTATAGAAGGCGCTAACGTTCCATCAGGCATGATTTCAGATTTGCTTTTTAGTATAGAGCCTAGTATTTATAATATATTTAATAATATAGGTTTTCCCCTATGGCTAAATGAAATGCTCACTTATGGAATGTATCGAACTTTAGCTTGGGTTGTTTCTGTTATGCTTCCACCTATGGCCATATTCTTCCCTTTATTCACATTGATGGAAGATTTAGGGTATCTACCTAGAGTTGCATTTAATCTTGATCATTTGTTCAAAAAAGCATGTTGTCATGGTAAACAGTGCCTTACTATGTGTATGGGATTTGGTTGTAATGCTGCCGGAATAATAGGTTGTAGAATAATAGACTCTCCTCGTGAAAGGTTGATAGCCATATTAACTAATAACTTTGTTCCTTGTAATGGCCGATTCCCAACACTAATAACTATTTCAACCATATTCTTCAGTTCCGTTATTGGAAGTAATTTTTTATCAAGTAGTGTTACTGCTCTTTCAATCACATTTTTGATAATTATTGGTGTTCTTACAACTTTACTAGTTTCTTATATATTATCTAAGACACTTTTAAAAGGTGTACCTTCAACTTTTACTTTAGAACTGCCACCTTATAGAGTTCCTCAAATAGGTAGGGTAATTTATACTTCTATAATTGATAGAACCTTATTTGTTCTTAGAAGAGCTGTTGTAGTTGCTATTCCAGCTGGTATTATCACATGGATATTCGCTAATATATATATTGGTGATATGAGTATACTATCTCATGTAGCCAGTTTCCTAGATCCTTTAGGAAAATTAATAGGTCTTGATGGCTTTATACTTCTAGCATTCATATTAGGATTCCCAGCTAACGAAATAGTAGTTCCTATTTTAATAATGAGCTACTTGGCAACTGGTAAAATGATTGAATTTGATGAATTGTCTGCTCTTGGTGAGCTATTAAGAGATAATGGATGGACTTATTTAACTGCATTAAATATGATGTTATTTAGTTTACTTCACTGGCCATGTGCTACTACTTTATTAACTATAAAAAAAGAAACCAACAGTATTAAGTGGACTGTTTTAGGATTTGTGATTCCAACTGTAATAGCTTTTGTAGTTTGTTTCATTACTGCAACAGGCTATCGTATATTTATAGGGTAAAATAAAAATTAATTATATAATAAAGAACTATATCTATAATATGGATATAGTTCTTTTGTTTCTCAATATCATTTATAAATAATCATTTATATTTCATGTATTAGTTAGTTTATATTATAAAGTATTATTACTTATAAAAACAAATTTATTAATATCATCGCAGAAGTTATTTGTAATATACCTACAAATAATCCATATAAAGATGCATTTTTTCCTTGTTTAATTAGATCTCTGATATTAACTCTTAGACCTATAGCCGCCAATGCTATAATTTCAAGTATATGACTTATCTCTTTACATACTAATGACATACTCTTTGGTATTATATTAATAGAAAACAATCCACACATTATGAAGAATCCTATTACATACCAAGGTACTTTTATCTTTTTAGTTTTAACATCACTTACTTCTTCATCAATAATTTCTTTATTTGTTTTATGTTTTATATGACCAAATGCAAATACAACTACTACTAAAAATATAATACGCACTATTTTAAATATAGTAGATAAATCTGTTCCTCCTTCACTGACCATAGCCCCCCTGGCAACAACTTGCCCTACAGATTGTAAAATACCACCTATCATACCCGAAGTTTGTAAGACTTCATTGTTATATAAAAATCCAGTAATAACTGGTAGTAAAAACATTAAAAATATACCAGTTACATTTACTATAGTAATTGATATACCCTTATCTTTATCATCTGCATCAATTACAGGGGCAGTTGCTGCAATAGCTGAAGATCCACATACTGCATTACCACTAGCCATTAAAAATCTAAAATTTTGATCAAAGCCTAATTTTCTCCCTATATACAATGCTCCTACTATAGTCACTATCATTTGTAATACTATAAATATAACTCCAGAAACTCCTATCTCACCTATAGTTTGTATACTAAGAGTCCCCCCAAGCAGAACAATTGAATAAGATAACAAATCTGATTCTGAAAATTTATATCCTTTTTGAAAAACCTTATGGTTTAAAAATACATTTCCCACAAACATGCCAAAAAAAATTGCTATAGATGCTGCACCTAAGTTAGGTATAAACTTTCCCAAAAACATACTTCCTAATGCCACTAGAAGGGATACAATTAATCCTGGTATTATTTCTTTAATATTATTTTTAATTAAAATAATTTCTTTATTTACCATATATTTTTCTCCTCTTTATTTGTTGTTTTTTGTCTAAAATCAGTATAAACTTTTTTAATGTACATGTAAAATATGGATTTTTAATGATTATAATAAGAAAAATTTATGGTTATAATATTAAAACTAAAAATAATTTATAATTATCTAAGTAATAAAAATAACAGGAGGAAAATACAACCTAAAAATATTATGGTATTTGGAAGTAATTATGCTGTAAAAGAAGCTGTAAAAAATGGTCTAGGCGTTACATTTATATAAAATTTAATTGCTTATCCCTCATACAAAAATAAAGAATTAAAAATAATCTCTATTGATGATAACTTTACTCGTAATTTTTCTTATATTATTCCAAATAATATAACATCATCAAAATCTAACTTACTTTTTATTAAGGAGTTAAAGGAATTTGTTTCTAGCATTTAATAAAGAATTTATTTATTATTTTTTAATACCTATTTATATAATAGTATATTATTTTTTTATAATCCCCTGGGTGTTGGTGTAATAATATGTAGTTTTTCATCTATTAGCACTGTTTTTGTGTTTTTCTTATCTTTTCATGTAGTTTTTTTTTTAATGAAAGAATTTAATAAGTGTAGTACAATTCTCTTAATGAAAGATTTATAGGGGGAGGTTGTAATTTATGAACGCTGCTATTATAATTGCTTTTTCAGTATTGTCCTTAAGTCTTGTCTATTTTTTATTAAATGTTTGTATACAGTTTAATCGTATTAATAACTTGAATTTACAACTTGGAATGGATGTTACAACTCTAATATCTTCTGAGGAAGAATTTAATTTGAACTATTTTATAAGAAAATTTGCCATGAGGTTGTACATATTATCTAAAAAATTTAAATTATAAATTATTTACAATTAATATAATTTCCTTATAATTAAAAAGGTGATTATAAAAATATAATCACCTAATAGTTATTAATAAAAGTTTTTAAGTTGCTTAAGTCTACTAGGATGTCTTAACTTCCTAATAGCCTTAGCTTCTATTTGTCTTATTCTTTCTCTTGTTACCCCAAAGACCTTACCTATTTCTTCAAGAGTTTTAGGATCATCATCATCTAATCCGAATCTCATTCTTAATACTTTTTGTTCTTGTTCATTAAGGCCAGTAAGAAGTTCATCTATCTTTTCTCTAAGATTTTTTTGCTCGACCTCATGAATTACAACATCGTCTAAGTTAGCATCTGAGGGGATAAATTCTACTAAAGAACTATCTTCATCTTCTTTAATAGGAGTATCTAGAGACACAACATTTTTATCTCTTTTTAGTATTTCAATAATTTTATCTGCTTCCATATCACATACTTCAGCAAGCTCATCTAAAGACGGCTCTCGTTGTAACTCATTTGATAGTTCTTGTTTTTTTCTTTTTATAAAATTTATTCTTTGATGAAGGTGAACTGGTATCCTTATAGTATTTTCACAATCATCAATATATCTAGTTATACTTTGCTTAATCCACCAAGTAGCATAAGTACTAAATTTAAATCCTTTTTTATAGTCATATTTTTCAACTGCTTTAATCAAACCAATATTACCAGCTTGAATTAAATCTAGCATATCAACATTTTCTTTTCTATATTTTTTAGCAATACTAACTACTAATCTGTAATTAGCATTTATAAACTTTTCTTTTGCTTCTGGAATCGAATCATTTATGTCTTTAGCTAATTCTATTTCTTCATTTGGTGATAGCATTTTGTATTCTTCTATTTCTTTTAAATACATTTTCATAGCATTTGATGCAGATGATGAATCTCCAAAAACATAATTTTCATAAGTATGCTCTCTTTTAGCCCCCATATAATCTAACCCCTTCTTTATACATATATTCATTAAAAATGCTTTAAAAACATATCATGTATATCACCTATAATATGTTTTAATTTATGAAAAAATGCATGTTCTTTGTATATTTTCTAATTCATTACAATTCTACAAAATTACTTAAAAACCTTTAATTTTGAGTTTTATTTTTTATAAATTATATAAATATATCTTATTTTACAATTAATAAAAAATAATTACAAAATTATTTAACAATATGACTAAATCATTCCCTATGTTTTATTATTTTTATGTATGTATTAGTATTTATATCTTAGTGTTTACATCCACAATCATCACCACAACCACATCCATGTGATTCATCATCATGATTATGTCCACATCCACATCCATCATGATGATGGTGCTCAGCTGCTAAACTTTCTTCTGCCTCAAAAAATTCTCTTTCCATTTGCTCATATGTAGGAAGTGATGCCTCAGTATCATACTCTTCACCAGTCCAGTCTGCATACATCATTTGATCTCCATTTGTTAGTATCATTCTTCCTGCCATAGTTATATTATCAACATATTCTAAGAATTCTATTTCTTTTTGAAGTGTATCTCCTTCTAACTCCACATCATCATCAGTGCATCTTACTATTAATACTGGAGCAAAGTATCCTTGTTTATCTTGTACATTTACAACTATATCTAAAATACCTTCTGCACCTTCTTCAAATTCGCTTAATGATACATTTGTATCTATCATGTCTTGAGGTACATATAAATCCTCTATTAAATATTTTAATACTCTTTCTTTTACTAATTCTTGTGACATTATTATTCTCCTTTCAATTTAAACAAAAATATTGTTAAATTTGATATTATAAATCATTTCCTTTATATAGTATAATACATTTAGTTATTTTTCAATCATATTCCCTATCTATTTTATATTCCCATTTATATTATTTTTAATTATTAATTTATAAACATTCTATTGCTTCTTCTCTTATTATAAAAAGATGTTTATCTGTCACAGATGATAACTCTTTATCATAATTAAAATTTTCTATTATAACCTATTCACCAACATGCTAAGTAAAATTTCCAGCTTGAAGATTTTGATTTTTAAAAGTTAAATCCTTCATTTCCTCCCCCCTATTAATATATATTATGCTGTCTTCTTTATAATAATATTATTTTATTTATATATTTATTAAACAAATATTACAATTTTCTTAAAAAGTCCACAAATTATAATTTTTATAATATAATTATAAAGATATTTAATGATTTTTATTGTAAGGATTTATGAATAATCTGTAAACACAGTTACAATCTTGTAATCGCATTGTTTTATTAAATGTAATAATATATTTACAGAGTACATTTAATTTATATTAAATCTTTACATAATCCTACTTACTTTATTATATATATTATAAGTAAGTAGTAATTTTAGGAGGAAATATTATGAACTTTAAAAAGAAAGTTGGCTCATTATTAATATGTATGACTTTAGTAGCCAGTAGTTTTGCTCCATCTTTTGCAGATGGTGCCAGAGTAGTAACATTAGGTGTTAATAATACTGCTGAACAAAAACAAAAAATATTAAATTATTTTGGTGTTAAAGAAAATGAAGTAGTTATATTAGAAGTCAACAATCAAGAAGAAAGACAATACTTAGGAGGTATTGCTACAGAAGCTCAATTAGGAACAAAAACTTATTCATGTGCTTATGTGGAACCTACTAATAGTGGAAGTGGAATAAATGTTAAGACAGCTAATATAACTTGGGTTACATCATCAATGGTTGCATCAACTTTATCAACTGCAGGTATGACTGATGCCAACTGTGTCATAGCTTCTACATTCCCTGTAAGTGGTACAGGCGCTCTAACAGGTGTTATGAAAGCTTTTGAAGATGCTACTGGTGAAAAACTTGACGAATCTAAAAAAGAACTTGCATCTGAAGAATTAATTACAACTGGTGATTTAGGAGATGAAATAGGTCAAGATAAGGCAACTGGTGTAGTAAATGATGTAAAAATAGAAGTAATTAAAAATGGTACAAGTGATACTACTCAAATTGCAGATATAATAAATAATGTAACTAATAATTACAATATTACTTTAACAGATGCTCAAGTTAAACAAATAACTGATTTAATGAAAAAAATAGCTGCACAAAATTATGATTATAACTCTATGAAGGATACATTGAATAATGTTTCTAATATAGTTGAAGATAATTTAAAAGAAGCTGGAGAAAGTATTGGAGGATCTGGAATATTAGATTCAATAGGGGATTTCTTCTCATCAATAGGTGAATGGTTCTCTAATTTATTTGGCGGAAACAAAGATTTAGGTATACTTGGAGAAACAAATGATAATATGCTAGGTAGCGACGCTATAATAAATGCTACTGATAAAGCTGCTGAGAATCTACCTTCAAGTGAAGAAGTAGAAGGTTTCTTCCAAAAGATAATTAATTGGTTTAAAGATTTATTTAATAATAATAATTCACAAAACAATAATGAAACTAATCAAGAAAACAATACTAATATAGAAGAAAATACTCAAACATCTGAAGACAATAATATTAATAATACTCAAAATAATGATGTTGAAACTAATAGTAATACTCAAAATACTGAAGAAAATTCTACTAATGACTCTTCTTTAGATATTCAAAATGAATCAGAGCAACATTTTAATTCTGAGGATATTCAACAATAATATAAAAACCTCTCCTTGTTATTAAGGAGAGGTTTTTATATTATTCTATTTATTATTTACTCATTTCTTTTGACTTATTAACACAAGCACAAACTGCTTTGATTACTGCCCCTCTAAATTGTTCTTCTTCTAATACTCTTACAGCTTCTATAGTAGTACCCCCTGGTGAACATACCATGTCTTTTAACTCTCCTGGATGCATGTTAGTATCTAGAACCATTTTAGCAGCACCTAGTAGTCCTTGAGCTGCAAATTTATAAGCTTTATCCCTTGGCATTCCTGCAATTACTGCTGCATCTGCTATAGCCTCTATAAACATAAATCCATAGGCAGGAGATGATCCACTAGCTCCTATGACTGCATCAATTAACTCTTCTCCTACCACTTCACTTTTCCCACAAGAATTAAATAATGATTTAATCTTATTTAGCTCTTCTTCAGTAATATTTTTATTAGGACAAATAGCTGTCATCCCTTCTCCTACTAAAGAAGGTGTATTTGGCATAGTTCTAATTATTTTTTTATCTGAACCAATAATTTTTTCTACTGATTCTAAACTCTTTCCAGCCGCTATAGTAATAATTATTTTATTGTTATCTATATGATCTTTTATTTCATATAATATATCGTCATATGTTCCAGGCTTAACACCTATAATTATTATATCTGAAAATTCAACAACTTCCTTAGATGATTTAGTCGTTTTAACATTAAATTCTTTTTTTACTTTTTCAATAGTTGAATCAGTTTTAGCAGAAGCAATTACATTATTTTCATCAATTAATTTTGACTTTAATATTCCACCTAATATTGCTCTTCCCATGTTTCCAGTACCAATAAATCCTATTTTTCTCATCCTACTCCTCCTAAGCTTTATTTCATACAGATAAATTATAACATTATTTTTTATCTATTACTGATACATATTTATTATTCTCAATATAAAATCGCCATGGATAATCTACAGCTTCCTCAGCATAATCAATATTTACTCTCTTACTTTCTACAATATTAAAATCATTATCTGGATTATCTTCTATATATAATTCATTACTAAATATAGTCTTCCCACTTAAACTTCTATCTATTTTCAATGCTTTACATAGCTTTCCAGGACCATTTGTTAGGTTTTTCTTTTGATAAGAATTTAATTCATTATAACTTTTATCAAATCTATTATAGGATATTTCCTCAAAACTATTAACAGGTTCTACTCCTCTTATTAATACACACTCCGGTATATTTTCCTTATTAGCTGATAAATTTAAACAGTTATACATTCCATAAATTAAATATACATATATATGTCCACCTTCCATATATAATGGTTGTGTTCTCACACTTTTTTTATCGTTATATACATGACTTGCTTTATCATTTACTCCCATATAAGCTTCAGTTTCAACTATTTTAGTTATTATTTTTTTACCATCATACTCTCTAATTAAATATTTATTTAAAAGTCCTTTTGCCACATCTATACTATTTTTAATATAAAATTCTTTATTCAAATTTATCACATCCTTTTTACAAATTTAGCTATTGTTAGTATAACACGTTCTCTTTCAATTATTGATAAAGTTATAATTTGTACAAAAAATAATGAATCTAGATAAGGTAGTAATAACTTAAATGCTTTAATCTAGGAGCTTTCTACAGTTGCAAACTCAACATAAATTCATTGTATGTAAAAAAGGTGCATTAAAAAATGCACCTTTTTCTATAACTCTATATTTTTTACTTTAAATTCTTTTAATAAGAAATTTCCTATGATTATCATTGCACCTATATCAGCTATTGGTTGTGATAACCAAACACCATTTAGCCCACATATTTTAGGCACTACAAGTATAACAGGAATTAATATTATAACTTGTCTTAGTATGCTTAGAATCATTGATAATTTGGCTCTTCCTATACATTGGAAATAAACTGAACCTAAAACAGAAATCCCTATAGTAGGTAGAGTTATCAAGTTTATGTTTATACCATTAACAGCTAAGTCCATAAGCCCTTTATCTTTTGTAAATATACTTACAAAGAACTCTGGGAACATTTGAATTAATATACACCCAACAGCTAGTAAGCCTGTAGCTGCAACTAAGGCCATTAATAGTGTCTTTTTAGCACGATCTATTTGTTTTGCACCATAATTATATGCAATTATAGTTTGCATACCTTGGCTTAATCCAAACACTGGCATTAAAAACATTAATGATATTGATGTTACAGCTGTCATAGCTCCTATTGCTAAATCTCAACCATATACTTGTAACACTCTATTTGTAATTAAGTGTATAAATCCTGCAGCCATTTCCATAAATAAAGGAGTTAATGATACAATTACGATTATTTTTATGAATTTTTTCTCTAATCTTATATTTTTTAATTTTAACTTTAAGTTTGATTTACCTATTGTAAAATAATGAAGAGACCAAAGGCAAATAGTTAATTGACATATTACTGTCCCAACTGCTGCTCCTTTTATTCCCATATCAAATACAAATATAAATATTGGATCTAGTATTAAGTTTAGAAGACATGTCACTATCATCATTTTTGAAGCTAACTTTGGATTACCTTCTGCCCTTATGGCACTATTTAAACTAAAACCAGGTAAATTAAACCATGCTCCAGCAAAAATTACACTCATATAATCTCTTGCATAAGTTATAGTATCTTTACTTGCTCCAAATAAATAAAGTATATCATCTAAGAAAAATATTCCTATTAGGATTATTACAACAGCTACTACAAACTCCAAAGCAAAAGTATTTCCTAATATTTTTTCTGCATCTTCTTTATTTCCTTCTCCCAGCTTTATGGACATATTTGTACTTCCTCCTATAGCTATAGCTACACAAAATGCACCTAAGATTGTAAATAAAGGCATTGTAACCCCAAGTCCTGATAGCGCAAGAGCTCCTACATCTTTTATTGCACCTATAAAAGCTCTATCCACAGTATTATATAAAGATGTTACCATCATAGCCAGTATTGCTGGTACTGAATATTTTAATAATAATTTACTTATTTTTTCTTCTTTTAATGCTTGTTGATTATCCATATTATTGTCCTATCCTATCATGTCATAAGTTATACATACAGGCTTATTAGTTCTAGGATCTGATACAATTTCTGCATCTATATTAAATAATTCTTTAAGATTTTCCTTTGTCATTACCTCATATGCACTACCTTGACATGCTATTTTCCCTTTTTTAACACCTATTATATGATCTGCAAACCTTGCTGCATTATTAAGTTCGTGTATAACCATAACGATAGTTGTTCCTTGTTTTTTATTTAATTCTTCTAATAAATTTAATACTTCTAATTGATGCGCTAAATCTAAATATGTTGTTGGTTCATCAAGTACAAGTATATCTGTTTGTTGAGCCAGGGCCATAGCTATCCACGCTCTTTGTCTTTGTCCACCAGATAAAGCTTCTATTTTTCTATCTCTAAACTCAGATATTCCTGTAGCTTCTAAAGCCCATGAAACTATATCATTGTCTTCTTTTTTCATTTTTCCAAATCCCTTTTGATGAGGGAATCTTCCATAAGATATTAATTCTTCTACGGTAAGACCACTTGGTGCTTGTGGACTTTGAGGAAGAACTGCCATAGTCTTAGCTAGTTCTTTTGAGCTTTGTTCTTTTATATTTTTATCATTTATAAATATATCACCACTCTTTGGCTGTAGTATCCTAGCTATAGTTTTTAATATAGTAGATTTACCACATCCATTAGCACCTATTATTGTTGTTATCTTACCCTTTGGTATCTCTAGATTTAAATCTTTAACTATATCTAAATTTCCATAAGAAATGTTTAGGTCTTTAGTTTTTATGCAATTCATATTTGTCTCCTTCTTTCTACTCTGCTAACATTAAATAAATAAAGTATGGTACACCTATTATAGCCACAACTATTCCTACTGGTATTTCCATAGGTGCTATTAAATTTCTAGATATTGTATCCGATACTAATAAAATTAAAATACCTATAAGTGATGCTGTAGGAATTAGTTTTTTATGTTTTGGACCAACTAATTTTCTTCCTATATGCGGTGCCACTAATCCTAAAAATCCTATACTTCCTGCAACAGATGTGGCAACACCAGCTAAAATAACTGCATATATAATTAGTTTTCTTCTTTCTTTTTCAACTTCTATACCTAAACCTGTTGCTACTTCATCACCTAAATTTAATGTATCTAAGTATCTAGATTTATAAATAGTAAGCGTCATAAATATTAATATAAACGGTAAAACTGCTAATACATATTTCCAACTAGCACCCCATATACTTCCAGAAGTCCATGCCATTACTCTATTAAATTCTTGAGTGGTAAATCTTAACTGGAAAATAGTAAGTATTGATGTAAAAGCCGTATTAATCCCTATACCTATTAATAATAATCTTGATGAATTTATACCATTTTTCCATGCAAGAGCATAAATCAAGAATGCTCCAAATATAGCTCCACAAAGTGCAACAACTGGCATAGTGAATATAGTTAAATTACTCATACCATCATAAACATTTCCATTCATAAGATAAATATAAACAACAACGAATAATGCTGCTCCTGAATTGATACCAAGTATACCAGAATCTGCCAAATCATTTTTAGTAACACCTTGTAAAATAGTACCTGCTGTTGCTAAAGCTGTTCCGACTAAAATTGCAATTACTATTCTTGGCAATCTCAACTTAAAAATTGCTATTTCATGACTCTTAGAACCTTGTCCTATTAATGTTTTAATAACATCCCCAGGTTCTATTGATAAAGACCCCATATTTAAACTAACTAAAAATGTTATAAATATTAAGGAAACAAGAACTCCTATAACTAATACAAATTTTCTATTTTTATTTATTTTCATAACTATTTTGTATCCTTTCTCACAAGGTATATAAACATAGGTACTCCTAATAATGCTGTCAGCGAACCTATTGGAGTTTCATATGGTGGATTAATCATTCTTGCTAAAATATCACTATACACTAATAATACTGAACCTAAAATCAGTGAACTCGGTATTATTAATCTATAGTCTGCTCCAACTATTGCTTTTGCTATTTGAGGAACTATAAGACCTACAAATACTATATTTCCAGCTACTGATACTGAAGCCCCTGTTAAAGCTATTACTATCATTAAACAAATAAATCTAACTAAATTTGTTCTTTGTCCAAGTCCAATGGCAACTTCTTCACCTAGACTCAAAATAGTTATCTTAGGAGACATTATCATAGCAGCTATCATTCCAATTCCACCAACTACTAAAAGTAATTTTACACCCTGCCATTTAGCACTAACTAATCCGCCCGAAATCCAAAAGCTTAATTGCTGAGATAAGTTAAAATACATTGAAATTCCCATAGCTAAAGATATTAATAAAGTTCCAAGTGCTGTTCCTGCAAGAGCTAACTTTACAGGATCTACTTTTCTAGCTGACCTTGAACTTACAAAATAAACTAAAAGACCACTTATGCTTGCACCTAAGAACGCAAATATCATAATACCAAAACTTCCTATAACCAAGTTCGGATTAATTCTTTGTAATACAAAAGCTACTGCAATCATAAAAGTTGCACCTTGAGTAATCCCCATTACAGATGGTTCTGCAATAGGGTTTCTAGTTATACCTTGCATTATTGCACCTGATACCGCTAAAAATCCACCTACAAGTGCCGCTGCAATTGCTCTTGGGACTCTAACATCTCTAATAATTTTTATATTTACATCATTTTTATTTGAAAATAAACTCTGTATTATTGTTGAAAAATCTATATTTTTAGCTCCTAATGAAATTGAAAGTCCTATTCCTAGTACTAGCAATATAATTCCGATAAACATTAATAAATAAGCTAAGCTTCTTCTATTTGGTTTAGTCACAGCTCATCCTCCTTGCTTGAAGTATTATAAAATATATTTTTTATATACCCACATAATTACTTTTATAATTTTATTTTCCCATAAATTTAAATAGTAGGTGATGAAAACCAATCTACTTTCACCACCTACTTTATTTATTATAATTATTTTACAAATTCATCTTTGATTGATTGGAATAGTAATTCTCTTCCTATTGGATTATATGCTTGAGAGAAGTATGGACTTGCATCAAGTATAGTCACATTTCCTTCTTTTACAGCTCTTATTTCTGGCCAAACTGTACTTGCATCTAAATCAGCTTTATCTGATTCTGTTGCTATAACTATTATATGGTCAGCATCTATCTCTGATAAACCTTCCATAGTTACAGTTGGTAAAGTTATACTATCTTGTTTAGGCATATTAGTTGGTTGAGGTAACTTCATATCTTCTTTTAATACTGTTCCTATTCCACCTTCTGTAAATACCATGAATTGTCCTGAACTAGCTAGTACTGTTAAATAAGTAGTATCTTCTCCGTTAGCTTTTTTTATTTCTTTACCTAATTCTTCTGCTTTTTTGTAGTAAGCATCTAACCATTCTTGAGCTTCTTTTTCTTGGCCAAATAATGCTGCAACATCTTTAAGTTTAGCTTCCCAATCATTTGATCTATCTTCTAACATAACAACTGGTGCTATTTCTTTTAATTGGTCATATATTTTTTCTTGTCTTGGGGCCATTATTATTAAATCTGGCTCAGCAGCAAGTATAGCTTCTATATCCATTGTATCCATCATTGAGTGACCAACTACTTTTGCATCACCTAACTTATCTTCTATGTATGATGGCACTTTAGTAGTTTCATAAGAATCTACGTTTGCTGTAGCTACTGGAGTATGTCCAAGTAATACTAACTCTTCACTACTTCCTGATATATCTACTATTCTTTGAGGATTAGCTGGTATTTCAACTTCCCCTTTCACCGATTGAACTGTTCTTGTTTCTTGAGTATTTTCTTTTCCATTATCAGATGAGCAACCTGTAATCATACCAAATGTTAACATTGTTACACATAATAATGCTACTGATTTTAATTTTTTCATCTCTTTCCTCCTATTATGTCATTTGTATAATTAATTATTATTATTCATCGCAAATAATAATTGTTATCAATTAGTTTGTAAATCGATTCTATCATTATTTTTTTATACAGTCAATAAATTTTATAAATATTTTTATATTTTTATATAAATATTTTAATAATAACTTCTCCATAAACTATATAATATATAATTTCACTAAAAAAGTCCTCTATATACAAGGACTTTTTCTAAGTTAATATTTCATATATATCTGAAAGTTCTAGTTCAGTATTATAATTGTCTATATCATAAACTTTACATTCATCGTAATTATCATTTCTATGAGGTAATAATATTTTAAAAGTACTTCCATTACCTACTTCACTTTCTACGCTTATATATCCACCATGAAGATCTACTATGGATTTAACTATACTAAGACCTATACCACTTCCTTCATTTTCACGTGTAAGAGATTTATCTGCTTGTACAAATCTCTCAAAAATTGCTTTTCTATTTTTTTTTGATATACCAATACCTTCATCTTTCACATTAATCTCAACTAAGTCATCATCTACAAAAATATCCACATAAATGCTTTTATTTTCTTTTGAAAATTTAATTGCATTTGATAATAAGTTGAGCATAACTCTTTCAATCATAGAAGGATCACACTTTACAATACATTCTTCGCTGTTAGTATCAAAATGTATATCTATTAATTTCAATTGTGCATAATTTAAAACAGATAAAGTAACATCTTCAACAACAGCAACTATATTATAATTATCAAACTTTCCTTTTAAAATTCCCGTTTCTATTTTTGACATATCAACTACATTATTTATTAATCTCAACATTCTTTTGCAATTTACATGTAAAGTTTTTCTATATCTCTCATACATTGATTTAAAGTCTACCTCTTCATTGGTAATAGTTTTGTCTAACAATTGAAGAGTTGAATAAAATATATTTAATGGGGTTCTTAACTCATGAGAAATATTTGACATAAATTCAGTTTTTTCTTTATTATACACCTTTAACTTTTCTAATTCTAATTCTTTACTTATAGCTTCTGATATATCCATATATGAAACAGCTATTTCTTCATCTTGTCCTATTGTATTTATTATTTGTATAGAACAATCAATAGCACTTCCTTCTTCAGTATTCTTAATTATCCCCCTCCATATACCATGTTCTTTTAAATGTTGTTTTATTTCATCACTTTCAGATATAATTTTTCTTCTTTCAGCAAAAAATGAGTCTAATTCTTCTTCATTAAAATCTTTTGATGATAAACAAAATTCTTTAAGTTTTTTATTCAAATAAAGTATTTTTCCTTCTTTATTACATATAAACATAAAACTATGCTTATCGTTATCAGTAAAATTATAAAAAATTCCTAGATTGTCATTCAAAACTTTTGATCTATTTATATAAATAAATAATTCTATAAATGCTCCAAAGATTACTATTAAACAGATTATATATGTTATTGATACTGATGTAATTCTCACATAAAAAGATGTGGTATTTGCTCCATAGATAGCATAAATAGCTTTTATAGAAAGCATTAATATACTAAAAGCTAGTATCAAGTATAAATACTCTTTTTCTCTTTTACCTATTCTAAATAATCTAATAGCGCTTAGAATATACACTATCGTCAAGATTAAATTATAAATTATGAAAAACTCAGTAGTATAATCAAAACCTATGA
>NZ_JAGHFM010000140.1 GCF_017888745.1 Terrisporobacter sp.
ATTTTCTTTAAGATTCTTCTTATCATGTATTTCACATATTGATTTTCATAAATATCTAAAGTAGTTTTCTTTTTTACTTCCATCACATTTTGTGATTTATTTTTTCTAAGATGCTTTATGGTTTCTTTCACATCTATTCTCTTACTTTTGTTTCTATCTTTCAAATTAAACTCATTGAGAACACCATGTTTGGGATAGTTTTCAATTCTTCTAATAGACTTGTCTAAATTTTCATAAATAGTATGAAGAATAGCTATAAACTCCACACCAGTCTGTTTTTTCACATCAATAATATTAACTTTAGAAAAAGTCTTATCCAAGTAATCAAAAACTAAGGACTCAACCTCTTTGTTAATATCCTCTAGTATTTCATTGTAATCATTCATATAATCTAGTTTTGTGGGAAAAACTTGTATGGTGAAGGTTAATACATCCTCATTGTTTTTTCTAATAACAAAAGTTGAATAACCTATATCTCCGTTGAACTTGAAAGATCCTGAGGCATTTCTTCCTCTATAAGAAATGTTATCTCTTATTTCTCTACTATGATGATAAATTACAAACCTGTCATTGGTGTTGTTTTCTAAATATATATTATAAATACCATCCTCAAAAAAGCTAGGCATCATTTCTTGGCTAAGATTTTCTTCTAACTCATTAAAACTATTTAAGGTAAAAACTTTCAAGTTTTTTAAATCAGTTCTTACTTCAATTTTTCCACTAATATTTTTATTGTTGTTTGTGGCATTGTATTTTTTATTTTGACTATTTCCATCAATAAACACAGTAAAATCACTAGTGCTTATTTGCAAAATATCCTTCTTAATACCAGTAGCTTGCATATCCATCATAATTATATCCCTTTAGCATATAAACTATCTTCTCTGCACTTTTTCTATATTTAACAGAAGATGATTGTAGATACTTTTCAGCTTCTTCTATATCAGCATCATTTAAAATCTCTTTCTCACAAATAAAATTAAACAGATTTACTAAAACCTCTTTTATGGAGTTTTCACTACCATTTATAGCTGGTAAAACCTTTTGCATAATTTGATAATCAAATGCAGCATCCTCACTTAGAAGATTAGCTTTTTTATTTTCCACCATATAGAATAAAATCTCATCCCTAACTCTATAAGCAAACTGCTTTTGAGACTTGCTTAAAATATTGTTAATCGCGATTATTTTCTTATTAATTTCTTTTGCATAGTCTCTGTATTCAAGCTCTATATGAGTAGTTTTCAAATAAGTAGATTTTAGAAAATCATTATAAACATCAGTCATATTTTCAACTTCTTCTTCGTCATTTTCAAATAAACTTCCTAAGTTTACATCTGAAAACTCTATGGTGTTGGCTCTGTCTAAGACTTTTCTACTAAATTGGAATGTAGTGTCGTCCATATTTACAGTTCCTATTAAATAAAGATTCTCAGGAAGTTTTAAACTATCCTCGTCTTCTATTTCATAATCATAGATTAAACTATCTGTAACTATAGTTTCTCCAATTAGCTGCCTACTTTCTATAACACTTAAATAATCACTTAAATAATACTCTACTCTGGCTAGATTCATCTCATCTAGGCAAACAAAGTAAGGCTTGTCCAAATCTGCTGAGGCATCTTCTATGATTTGTGTTAGCCTTCCTTTTATGAACTTACTTTCTAAGTTTTTGTAGCCTATTAAATCTGTACTGTCGTTCCAGTCTGGGCGAACACTTATCATGTTGAACTGGTTGTTTTCTCTAGTAGCCCCTAGTGCTTCTGCGAAAAGTCTTACTAGTTTTGATTTTCCTGTACCACTTATTCCTGCTAAGATGACGAAGGGTTTTGTTTTTAGTGATAGATATAGGTTGGAGATTAGTGTGTAGTTATATTCATATCCTTGGCTAGTTATATAGCTATGGATATAGTTTATTATTTCTTCACTATTTGTATACGTTGCTTTATTTCCTACCACTCTTTTCTCTCCTTTTTCCCAATTATACTTATTTTCTAGAAATTCTACTGCCTCTTTAAACATTCGAATAAAATCAGGATCATTTGTATGCTGTTTAATATCTTTAGATAAACTATACATTTCATACTCATCATTTTGAATAAAATAATTTTTAGGCAAATATTGCATTGGATTAGTTTTCATTTCATAAATATATCTATTCTTATCCCAATATTCAAAATCCGTTTTATCTTTCATATCTTGCCTATGTTTAACTTCAGAATAATATGCTTCCACCCCCTTATAAATCTCATCATATGTTATATATTCTTTAATTTTATCATTCTCTATAAAACATGATAATAGCGCAATTTTATACGATTTATTCATTCTTTGAGACCTTATAGTATCTATAAAATCTTTAATAATATTTTTTCCTTGTAATTCAAATTTGTAATAGTATTCTTTATAAATATTAATCATGCTTTGTAGATCCTTAATCAATTCTTCATTATTAGGTAAACTATTATATCTGTACTCCTTATAGAATATACATCCTTCTTCATATTCTGGCTTTCCTACTTTAAGTTCATTATTAGCTATAAACCCTTTCCTGTCTATACTATCTCTTATGTCATTTCTTACCTTCATCATCTGAATCTTAGATTCTTTAGACCCAAGTTGTTTTTTTAAATTTGTATACCCTTGATTCAATGTTAAGTATACTCTTTTCATATCTTCACTAAATAGGTATACAATGTAAACGCCTTCTTGAATAGTTCTTGTTATATTGGGGTTAAATATAGCTATCCAAGGATAGTATGTCCACCCTCCAGATCCACAAGATGCTCTTACTTCTATATCTAACTCTATATTATCAAGTTTTCTTATTATATTTTCTATTATGTTTTTCGAATCCTTCGTAACTAATTGATACATTTTGCTTCTAGCATTGAATTCATCTCTTTTTCTCATATCAATATAATTTTCAAGTATTTCATTAAATAACTCCCTAATCTCCATAAGTTCTCCTATTCATATTTAAATTTTAGTTTTTATAATTTTTCCCTCATCTTTAATATATTCTTTGATGATTTAACTATTGTATCACATTATAATTTAAAAATTATTTTTAAAAATAAAAGTAGTATATTTTATTAAATACGCTACTTTACTAATAATTTTATATGATTTAAATTAATATCGATTATTATCCTAATAATTCTTCTGCTTCTTTTTCTATTTGTTCTAATCTTACATATATTTCTTCACATCTTAGCTCCATGTAGTATAGTCCACCTACATACTGAATATATTCTTAAATGTAGATTCCTCTATACATGGAATAGCTGAAAACTGCCATCTTTCCCTCATAATTGTCTCCTCGTTTTATTTTGAAATTTCTTGTCATATATAAGATTATAGTAGATATAAAATCATATTTCAGTAGCAATAGCCCCTTAATAAGTAATATCTACTTTATTGATACTTCACATAATTACAAGCATGCTTACTACCAACATTATTAATGCCAACAGCCTTCACACTTGCCCCTTTCAAAAACTTACAACTAGAACTCTTATGATAATAACTATTTCCACTAGCTATGTATACCGTTCTACCGCCTGAACTAGAACTTCCACCAGAAGAACTACTCGGAGACGGCTTCTTATAAACAACTGGATTTGTCCAGCAGTTACATTCATATTTCCTCATACTTGATGTCAACGTAACAACATAAGTTGTCGCGCCTTCCAAGTACTTGCAGTTTGATATAGCATGATAATAACTGTTTCCATTAGAAACATAAAC
>NZ_JAGHFM010000019.1 GCF_017888745.1 Terrisporobacter sp.
GGATATGAAGGTGGTAAAAAATCTTTTATAGCAACCTTAATAGGTGATAATAGCAGCAAACGTAAACCTTATTCAGAATTATTTTTCAATAAAGATTTCAATACTCACCTTGAACCTAGCACTTCTGGTGAATATTTTGAACCACTTGAAATGTTGAGACTAGCTCCATCTGCGCTTAACAAACAGCCTTGGAGAGTATTAAAAGAAGATAATAATATACATTTTTATCTTAATAGTACTAAAGGCTTGACTAAAATTGATATAGGGATTGGTCTTTGCCATTTCCACTTATCCTCGATTGAAAATAATATAAATGGTGAATTTGTGTCACTTGATTCTATGGAAAATATCCAAGAAAATAACTTTAATTATGTTATATCTTGGATTAAAAAATAATATTAAGGAGTGAATATAAATGTTTGAAGTAAATAAAAATAAATGTATTGCTTGTAAACAATGTATTAAAGATTGTCCTGTTGGTGTCATTTCTTTAAAAGAAGGAAAAGCAGACATTAATAATGATGGCTGTATTAAGTGTAGCCACTGTATTGCAATCTGTCCAGTAGAAGCAGTTTCAACAGATGATTATAATATGGATGAAGTAATCCATTATGATAAAGATACTTTTACTGTAGATGCTGATAATCTTTTAAACTTTATAAAATTTAGAAGAAGTGTTAGAAAATTTAAAAATAAAGAAGTAGAGAAAGAAAAAATATCAAAAATAATTGATGCTGGAAGATTCACTCAAACTTCTACTAACAGCCAAGATGTATCTTATGTAGTAGTTAGAGAAAAACTAGGTGAATTAAGAGATTTAGCTTATGAAAGTTTAAAAGATAAAGGAGAAGCAATACTTGCCAACTTGACACCTGAAACAGAATATTTAAAAAGATATGCTAATATGTGGGTATCTAGCTACAACAAATATAAAGAAGATTCAGCAAATAATGATAGATTATTCTTTAATGCTCCACTTGCCATATTTGTTATTTCACCAACTCCAATAAACGGTGGATTAGCTTCTTCAAATATGGAACTTATGGTTGATGCTTTAGGGCTTGGGACATTCTTTAGTGGATTTTTATTAAGGGCTGCTCAAGGTAATAAGAAAATATTAGATTTACTTGGACTAGAAGATAGTAATCAAATAATATCTTGCTTGGTAATTGGTTATCCTGATGTCAAATATCAAAGAACTGTTCCTAGAAAAGATGCTAATATTACTTGGATATAAGTTATTTCTATACTATAAATAAACCAAGGGTGTGACATTTTTGACACACCCTTTTCTACTAGAGATACCTAAATATTCATTATATAATCTCTATATTTTTTAGTATATTAAATTTTTCTAAATTAGTCATTTCAATATTAACAGGTGTTATAGATATATAACCTTCGTTCACACAAACTATATCACTATCTTTATCCTGATCCAACTCTTTGATAGTACCGCCTATCCAATAGTATTTTTGACCAAAAGGACTTACCCTTTCTTCCATTACATTGTCATATTTTCTTTCACCTAATTTAGTAATTTTGCTTCCTTTAACCTCTGTATTAGGAATATTTACATTTAATATACAATCATTTAGTAAGTCTAATTTGTCCTTTAAATTATTTATTATAGATTTTACATGTTTAGCAGCTTCTTTATATACTTCTCTTTTTATATTAAACTCATTATATGATACTGCAATTGATGGCTTATTTAAAACAAATCCTTCTATTGCTGCTGATACTGTTCCAGAATATATAACATCTGTTCCTAAGTTTGGTCCATTATTTATACCACTTAATACTAAATCTATATTTGTATCTTTAAATATCCCTTCTATTCCAACTTTGACACAATCTGCTGGTGTACCTGAGATAGAATAGGCTTCTATATTATCGGCTATATATACATTTTTTACCATGATAGGATCATGTATCGTTATTGAGTGTCCTGTAGCACTTCTTTGACTATCTGGTGCTACCACATATACATTTGCAATAGTTGATATTTCTTTTGCCAACTCTATAATCCCATCTGCTGTTATTCCATCATCATTAGTTATCAGTATATTCATATAATCCCTCCTTTATTGTTATATATTTATTTTTCCATAAGAATTATTTCTTATCAATTTATTTATAATATTAAAATCATATGTATATAATATCATAATTATTAACTGTTTAATTTATCTCAATTTATGAGTAGACTTATACATTTTATAAAAAACAGGTATATAAAGTATGAATGATATAAGCAAAACACTACCACATATTATTATCAATAAGTTAGCAGTATCAACTTCTAATTTTGGAATAAATATTAAAGTAAACATTATTATATATAAAACAGCTGTACAAACCTTTCCAAACCACATAGCTCCATCTAGTTTTTTACCCCTGTTAAGCATTATAATACCCATAATTGCCATAAATCCTTCTTTTATGATAAATAATACTAATATATATTTCATAAGTTCAAATCTATTGAAAAGACATATTACTAGAGCTAATTGTGTTAGTTTATCTGCTAAAGGATCTATAAATTTCCCAAGTTCAGTTATCATATTATAATTTCTAGCCACATATCCGTCCAATAAGTCTGTTATTCCTGATATACATACTATGATACCCGCTATGTAATAATCTCTTACACTAGTTGCATTATAGTATATCCATAAAAAAATAGGTATTAACATTATACGAAAATATCCCATCATATTAGGTATTGAAAAAACTTCTTTCTTTAAATTTTTCATATTTACTCCTTTATAATTCTCCCCTTAAATTTATATAATATTATTTATGCTTCTATTTACTTTAGTACAATTATAAATTATTTATCTTTGTATTTACAATTTACAATATCGTAAGAATTAAGTCTATTAAAACCAATATAAAAAGTAGTTACTAAATTTTTATATCGAGTAACTACTTCAATAATTTATTATAATATTTTTAATTCATATAAAACCAATTTACTTTATTCAATTAAATCTTCATTTTTATTATTCCTTCAACGATAAAGTATTTCATTTTAATTAAACTCATTATTATAATATCTATAAGTATTTAGTTATTATTTTTATTAAGTCTAAAGATATATTAATAATTAATAATACAATTACTATTTTTTGAAGCCTATGTAATTTTTCTTTATTTTCATGTTCAAACAATTCATTTTCAATTTCTTCTAATCTATTTTCTTGCTCTTGTAGTTTATCCTCGTACTCTTTTAATTTTTTTTCATATTCTTCTACTTTATTTTCCTTCATTGTGTCTACTCCCAATTAATATTTTATTCCATTATAACAACTATAAAAAATTTATACAACCAAAGTCATTCTTTACTTTTATAAGTAAGATATCATTGCTTTATTCCAATAGAATTAAGATTATACTTCAAATAATAAACTCATTTAAAATATAAAAAGTGTACATAATAATGATAATAATCTTCACAATGAAAATCTCATATTAGTACACTCTTTTTTATTTATTGACTAATCTAGTTTATAAATTTTTTCCGTTAGATTTTATAACTTCTTGATACCAGAAATAACTATCTTTCTTTATTCTTCTTAAATCTTTAAAATCATGGTCTTCTCTATTTATATAAACAAACCCATATCTCTTTTTAAATCCTTGGTGAGAACTTAGTAAGTCTATTACTGACCATGGGCAATACCCCATTAATTCAACACCATCTTCAATTCCTTTTCTACAAGCATCTATATGATCTCTTAAGTAGTTAATTCTATAATCATCATGAACTCTTTCATCTTCTGTTAAAACATCTGCTGTTCCAAGTCCATTTTCTGTAATTATTAGCGGAAGATGATATCTCCTATAGTACTCATTTAAAGCTATTCTCATACCTACAGGATCTATTTGCGCTCCATATTCAGTAGCTTTTAGATTAGGATTTTTTTCTATTTTGAAATATCCATATAAATCATAATCTATTTCATTTTCACCACGGCTACCCCTTGGATTTTCCTCAGTCGCTTCAACATGTCTAGCACATAATGTACGATAGTAATTAAATGCTATAAAATCCATTTTTGCTTTCTTTAAAATTTCTTTATCTTCCTCAGGCATATGAGGTAGTATATCAAGTTCTTTTAAATAATTCATGTAGTATACTGGATATTCTCCATTAAAATGCATATCTAATAAATAATTAGTTTTGAAGTTATCATTTAATTTAGCTGCCCATACATCTTCTGGTTTATTTGAGTATGGATAAGTTACTGTAGCTGATATTGATGGTCCTATTTTGCCATCTTCTACCATTTCATGACAAGCATTAACTGCAAGTGCATGAGCTAGAGACATGTGATAATCCATTTGGGCTCTCATTTTTTCCACTTCATAAGCATCATCTACATATATATTCATACGTTCTTTTACACGCATCATTAGGTTTTGTTCGTTGTGTGGTTGCCAATACTTTACTCTATCACCAAAGTTTTCGAAACATATTTTTGCATATCTTTCAAAAGCAAAAGCACAGTCTCTACTTTCCCAACCATTGTATTTTTCAACCAATGCGTATGGTAAGTCAAAGTGATATAGTGTAACAAATGGAGTTATGTTGCACTCTATAAGATAATCTATAACTTTATTATAAAAATCTATTCCTGCTTGATTTATTTCTCCATCACCATCTGGTATGATTCTTGCCCATGATAATGAGAATCTATAAGTTTTTAAACCTAATTCTTTCATTAAATCTATATCTTCTTTCCAATGATGATAAAAATCACTGGCTACTTTACTATCTGCTTGTATATCTGATTTTTTAAATGAATTAAAATCAGCTACAGTTTTTCCTTTTCCATCTTCATCCCATCCACCTTCTATTTGAAAGGCTGATGAAGAAGCTCCCCATAAAAAATCTTTTGGAAATATACTTGTCATATTTCTACCTCCTAATGTCATTTTATACTATATTACATTATTCTATTTATATTAAGCTGCTATTTCAACTTCTGATTTAGATTTTTCTTCTTTAATATCTTCAAATCCAACTATATAAGTAAGTATAGCTGATCCGAAGAATGCTATGGCAATTCCTATTAAGTAAGATAAGAATCCTTTAACTCCTGCCTCAGCATATACCGGAATTGTAAGTAAACCTTGGTTTGCGAAAGCTATACCAAATGCTCCTCCATATCCCATCACTGCACCACCTATGGCACCACATATAACTGCACATATCATAGGTTTTTTTAGACGTAAGTTAGCTCCATATATGGCTGGCTCTGTTATACCAAATAAAGCTGTTATACTTCCAGATAAAGCAACTGTTTTTAAAGATTTATTCTTAGATTTTAAGAATACTCCCATAGCTGCCCCTGCTTGAGAGAAATTGGCTGCTCCTGCAAATGCTAATAAATTTTGACGTCCAGTCATTGCCACATCATTTATTGCTATAGGTATTATTGCTTTATGTGCTCCAAATATAACAAGTACACACCAAAGTCCACCTATAAATGCACCACAAAGAATTGGACTAAAGCTCATAAGTTGTTGATATAATAAGTTTACTCCATTACCTATGTAAATTCCAATAGGACCAAATAATAAAAGTGTTGCTGGTACCATTATTAATAATGTGAATGTAGGAACCATTATAGTTTTTATTACTTCTGGCATAACTTTATTTAAAAATCTTTCAACATAAGATAATACCCATACTGAAATTATTATTGGTATTACTGATGATGTATAGGTTGCTTTTGTAACAGCTATCCCAAATAGAGATATAGTTCTTTCTTCTGCCATTAAAGCTACTATTCCTGGATAGCAAAGTGCTGCTCCTAGTACCATTGATATTATTTCACTAGCTTTAAATACTTTCGCTGCTGTGAAAGCTAGTATTATTGGAAAGAAATAAAAGACTGCATCTGATGCTGCATTAAATATTACATATGTATCATTAGTTTTAATATCTACACCATGCTTATTCATGTAATACATAGATAAAACTGCAAGTATACCTTTTATCATTCCTGAACCAGCTAGAGCAGGTACTACAGGTGCAAATATTTTTGACATAGTTGAAAGTGCTTTATTAAATAAATTACCTATTTTATTTTTAGAATCATATGATTGATTGTCTTTTTTTACACTTTTATCAGCTTCATTATTTGATTTATTTGAATTATTTTGTAATTCATTTGATGAGTCTTTATTATTCATCAATACTACAAGCTCTTTATAAACCTTATCTACAGTACTTCCTATAACTACTTGTAACTGATCCATACTTTCTTGTACTGTTAGAACACCTTCTATTTTTTGAAGATTTTCCTTATTTACTTTATTGTTATCTATTAGTGTAAACCTTAGTCTAGTGTAGCAATGTATTACTTCTTTTATATTTTCCACATTACCAACATTAACTAAGATTTCCTTAGCTATTTTGTTGAAATTCATTGATGTCCTCCTAATTTATATTTTGAATTCTTTTAAACTGTTATTTCCTTATTACCCATATATTATATAAAATAATCATTTCAATAGATTTTAATTTATTATTTTATATATAAGCAAAATATAATTTCATTACAACTAAAAAATTCGCTTCGCTCATATCGCCAACAACTATGTCCGTTGCTCAAAATTCGCTTCGCTTAAGCCACTGCGTGGGCGCTCCACTTCATATCGCCAGCGACTTCGTCCGTTGCTCAAATTTATCAGTTGGAATTATAAATTATCCACAATTCAGATAATTTATAATCCCTTAAAATATAAAAAAGGATCATATTAAATAGAAAATCCTATTTTTATATGACCCTTTTAGTGAAATTTTAATTCTAATGATAAAAATTCTATTATTTAATTTTGATTATAAATTGTTAAATGTAATATTATGTTTGAATTGTAATCTTATTTTTTGAATTTTAAATATCAACTTAATTATTTGCAAATATAAAAAACAACTTTGATTTAATTAAAATTTCACATTTTATATACAATAGCCTAAGCTATAGTA
>NZ_JAGHFM010000378.1 GCF_017888745.1 Terrisporobacter sp.
ATTTTTAACTTAGGAAATGGAAGTGGATTTTCAGTTAAAGAAATGATAGAAGCTGCAAGAAGAGTTACTGGTCACGAGATCCCAGCTAAGATTTGTGAAAGAAGAGCTGGAGATCCAGCTAGATTATGCTTAATGCTTAAAATATAGTTAAAATGGATTGATTATACTTTATACCTTTATATTTCTTAGGGAATATACATAATTCAATTTGTAGATAAAATGTAGGAGGAAAGAAAATGTTAGATATCAAAAGGATAAGAGAAAATCTAGAAGATATTAAAAAAGCTATGGATAGAAGGGGAGAAAGAGAATTTGACCTTGATGCTGTAGTTGAATTAGATGACCAAAGAAGAGAATTATTAAAAGAAGTTGAGGCTTTAAAAAGCGAAATGAATATTGAGCAAAAGAAAATACCTCAATTAATGAAAGAAGGAAAAAAAGAAGAAGCAGAAGCTGAAAAAGTTAAACTTAAAGAGCTTTCTGAAAAAATAAAAGGTTTAGATGAAAAGGTAAAAAATGTTCAAGATGAATTACAATATAGATTACTTAGAATTCCAAATGTTCCAAATGTAAACGTTCCTCAAGGGGATACTGATGAAGATAATGTAGAAATTAGAAAATGGGGAGAACCAAGAAAATTTGATTTTGATTTTAAACCTCACTGGGATCTAGGAACTGATTTAGGAATATTAGATTTTGAAACTGCTGCTAAAATAACAGGATCAAGATTTACTTTATATAGAGGTTTAGGTGCTAGACTAGAAAGATCTATAATGAACTTCTTCTTAAATGAAAATACAACAGTTCAAGGATATACAGAAATGATACCACCATTCATGGCAAATAGTAACTCATTCCTTGGAACAGGTCAATTACCAAAGTTTGGAGAAGATATGTTCAAAGTTGAAGGAACAGATTACTACTTAATACCAACTTCAGAAGTACCTTTAACAAATATAGTTGCAAATGAAATATTACCATTTGAAAAATTACCTTTAAACTTTACTGCTCAAACTCCATGCTTTAGATCAGAAGCAGGTTCTGCAGGTAGAGATACTAGAGGCTTAGTAAGACAACACCAATTCAATAAAGTTGAGATGGTTAAAGTATGTGCTCCAGAAGAATCTTACAATGAATTAGAAAAACTAACAGCTAATGCAGAACATTTATTACAAGTATTAGGACTTCCATATAGAGTTGTTAAAATATGCACAGGAGATTTAGGTTTTACTGCTGCATTTAAATATGACTTAGAAGTATGGATGCCAAGTTACAATAGATATGTTGAAATATCTTCTTGTTCAAACTGTGAAGATTTCCAAGCTAGAAGAGCTGGTATAAGATTCAAAAGAGATAAAAATTCTAAAGCTGAATTTTGCCATACATTAAATGGTTCAGGTCTTGCTATAGGAAGAACTTTTGCTGCTATACTTGAGAACTACCAACAAGCTGATGGATCTATAGTAGTTCCAGAAGCATTAAGACAATATATGGGTGTAGACATTATAAAATAATTTTATATTTTACATAATAAAAAGAGAGATTAAAAAATCTCTCTTTTTTAATATTTTAAGGGATTATAAATTATATGAATTATTGATAATTTATAATCCAAACTTATAAATTTGAGCAACGTACGAATTCGTTGGCGACATGAGCGAAGCGAATTTTTTATTAAAAGTAGTATTATATTTAGTTTATTAATTATTTTAAAGTTATTATTTACACTTAAAAGTTTCACAAGAAGAAAAGTTAGAATTTATATGAACATTATCGGCTAAGCAAGATTTACCTTTGTTATAAATACAATTTAAAGCTTCGCATATTATATCGTCTGGATCTATCTTATTACCACAAGTAATTGCACTTGTAAAAAGTCCTATACTATCATCAAAGAAAGATGAACAAGTAGTTTCCGATGTGGTTACAGCAGAACTTCCCCTTACATTAATATATCCAGCATTACATTCACCATCATAATTATGTGCACAGCCCCTTGCTGAGCAAGTTAATTTTCTATCAGACATCTTAATTCCTCCTAGATATTTCTTCATTTAAATATTGTTATCTAAATATTAAAAAATATGTATATATAATCAAAATTTTAGACTTATATATAAAAATTAATTCTATAAATAATAGATAATC
>NZ_JAGHFM010000141.1 GCF_017888745.1 Terrisporobacter sp.
ATTTACTATAGTAGATGAAATATCACCTTTTGGTATAGCATTCTTTCTATTTTTTATAAAATTAGATTATTATAAATATCCAGTTTTTTTATCTACTTTATTAGGAATATTGCTATCATTTAATAACGTGTCATCTATAATAAAATACAGCATATGTTTAGTCGTTATTTTATTTATTGGTAATAATTTAAAGAAAAATGACTCTATATTAAAGATAAGTCTTATTGGAGCTCTAGTAATCTTACCAATATCTTTAGGACAAGCAGTTTATAGTTATAAAAATATATATGACTTTGTAGTTGTGTTTATGGAATTTGTAGTAACTGCTATATCTGCTTATATATTTTCTTTTGGAACAAAGTTTTTACTTAATAGTAAAAATAAGATGTGTATAAATCCAGAGGAAATTATATCCTTAGGTTTGATTATTTCATTCAGTGTTATAGGAATAGGTAATATAGGTATATTTGGCATATCACTTAGAGGCATACTAGCCACTATATTAATACTTATAGCATCTATATTAGGAGGCTCAACTTTAGGGGCTACATGTGGTGTAATAGTTGGTATAGGATTTATGATAACTAATATAACATCAGCTATATATATGGGAGTATATTCTTTTGCAGGTCTTGTATCAGGTGCATTTAACAAACTAAACAAGTATATTTCTATATTGGCTTATTTGTTAAGTTGGATTATTATATATTCTTATACATCAGGTATAACTTCTAATATTACACAAATAATTGATATAACAGTAGGATGCTTAATTGTATCTATAATACCTAAAACCTTTTTTAATAGATTAGAAAAGTTAATTAAGAGTAATGTGTATTCAAATGAAGCTGTATATGAATATATAACAAGAAGTAAGAATATTACTAATACCAAGTTGATGAATATACAAAGGGTATATGGTGAATTAGCAAATACATTTGACAAAATAAGAGAAAGAGATAAAGTAATAGATCAAAGAGATATAGCCACAATAATAGATCAGATACATAGTGATGAATGTCAATATTGTAGTATGCAACGAATCTGTTGGGAGTCAAAATTTAATTATACTTATAATTTGATATATGAGATGATTGAAAAAATTGAAGATGGTGAAATTAGTACTAGGGATATTCCGGAAAAATTTAGAAAAGAGTGTATGAATCCAGAAATCATTGTGAGAATAGCTAATTATTATTATAAACTATATGCACTTGACTATGATTGGAATAACAAACTATGCGAAAGCAGACAATTAATATCAAAGCAAATTAGAGACATATCAAAATCAATAGAAGAAATATCAAAAGATTTAAATAAAGATATTTTATTGGATTTAGAAAAGGAAAAAGAAATAATAAATGAACTCCAAAGACATAGCATAATTGTAGATAAAGTTAATTATGTCCAAGAAGGTAATGAGGATTTTAAAATAACTATTGAAATGAAAAATTGTAGAGATGGGTGCTTATGTGATGATAAATTATTAAAAGTAATTTCTGATTTTGTAGGGGAATCCTTAGATATACAGAAGATCGGGTGTCATTGTTTAGGAGAAAACTGTAAGGTTACTCTTACGAAAGCTGAAAAATACAGGGTGGTCACAGAAGTAGCATCTATGTCTAGGGATGGTCATATATTCTCAGGTGATAATTATACTTTTATGGAAATACATGATGGAAAATATATGATGGCCATAAGTGATGGAATGGGAAAAGGTAAAAAAGCTTATGATGAATCATCTGTTACTATTGATATATTAGAAAATATGATGGAAGCTAAAATTGATAAAGAAATAGTTATAAATACTATTAATAATATGCTTCTATTAAAATCATCAGAGGAAATATTCTCTACATTAGATTTGGGAATTATAGATTTGAAAAAAGGAAGACTTGAGACTGTTAAAATGGGAGCATGTGCAACATATATAAGTAGAGAAAATAAGGATGTGGATTTAATTTCTTCGTCATCTTTACCTATTGGAATTTTATCAGATATAAATCTAGATAGACACAATGTGAAAATAAAAAACGGAGACTATATAATTATGGTGTCTGACGGAATTGTTGATGCAGGAAAAAATAATAATTTCGGTGAAAATTGGTTAATATATTTCTTAAAGAAACTGACTACAACTAATCCAAAAGAAATTGCAAATCAAATATTAGATAGAGCGTTAGAGCTTCAACTTGGAGAGGTTGATGATGATATGACTGTACTAGTAACTAAAGTTATTAGTAATTAATATAGATATATCAACAAAATAATATAAAATCTATCAAAATTTGTTGATAAGATTGTAAAAAATGTTGATAATTAGAAATAATATGATGAACATATAAAATTAAATTTACATGTATATGCTGAAAATACTAAATTTTATTGGTTGTTGATATGTTGATAAGTGTGTGGATAACTGTGGATTAACTACAGAGTACAAAATTGAATAATATGTAAAAAATAAGCCATCCTAATATTAAGTAACTTTGATGAAAGGATGGCTTTTTATGAGCGGAAAGTTATTAAAAATTTTAATTGTAATTATATTAGTTTTTTCTACTGTTATAATAAAGCAAAGTATTGTAACTGATAACCATAACACTGTATTTGCACAAGATGAAGATAATCAAAAAAAAGAAGAAAAAGAAATTGATTATACTAAATATTGCTGGAATTTATATTCTCTTTATAAAAGTGATGACTTGTGGAAAAAAGATTTAAAAAAATTTAATAATGATATAAAAGAATTAGAAAACTATGTTGGTAAAATAACAAAATCTAAAACACATTTATCTTTTGGATTAGGAATTAAAGAAAAATTAGATATAAGACTAAACTCATTATCTGCTTATACAAAATTAAAAAAAGATTTAAATAAAAATTCTTATGAATATCTAAATATGAACGAGGAAATAAAGAAAACTTATTCAAGGTATGCAAAAATTACATCTCAATTAGAACTAGAAATACTTAAGTTATCAAATAAGCAATGTGAAAAATATTTATCTGATAAAAAAATTAATGATAAATATGGAATGTATATAAAGGAAATTAGAAGAAATAAAGATCATTATCTAGATGATAGAAGTGAGCAAATATTATCTAATTTATCGTCTATAAATGAATTGCCAAGTAATGTATATGAATTGTTCAAGAATATGGACAAAAGGTCTAATCTAACGCCATCTGAATATGAAACGAAGATACAATCTTATGATAGGCAAGAAAGAAAAGATGCTTATAAAGACGAATTTTTGCCTTATAATAATAATATAAATACTTTAGCAGGTCTTTTACAAGGTCAAGTCAGTAAGAATGCATTTTATTCTAATATAAGAAATTATGACTCGTCTTTACAAATGTATTTAGATTCAGATAATATAGACACAAAAGTTTATAAAAGTTTAATAAAAACTGTAAGTGATAATACGGATAGCTTACATAAGTATATAAGTTTGAGGAAAAAAGTTTTGAACTTAGATAAGGTTTGTTATTATGATATGTTTGTCCCTATAGTAGAAGAAGCTGAAGATGTTATATCTTATGATAAAGCTCAATCTATGGTTTATTCAGCATTAGCTCCTTTGGGGGATGTATATGGAAGCATAGTATATAAGGCATTTAATGAAAGGTGGATAGATGTTTATTCAAATGATAATAAGGTAAGTGGAGGATACTGCTTATCTGTTTATGATGATCACCCTTACATATTGTTAAACTACAATAGTTCAGTAGGAGGGGTATCTACTCTTATTCATGAGTTAGGACATGGAGTATATGAATATTTAAGCTCTAAGAATCAATATTTTTATAATTCGTCTCCATCTATATTTACACATGAAGTTGCCTCAACTACTAATGAGGTATTACTTTATGAAAATTTAATAAAAAATGCTCAAGATAAAGAACAAAAAGCTTACTATATTAGCATGTATCTAGATTTTATAAAAAATACTTTATATACTCAGACTATGTATGCTGAATTTGAAAACTATATACATGAAGCTTTTGAAGATGGAAATCAAATAAATGCTTTAGTGCTAAATGATAAATGGTCACAACTACTTAAAAAGTATTATGGACAAGACTTTGAGGTAGATCAGCTTTCAATGGTTGGATGGGCAAGAATACCCCATTTTTATAATAGTTTTTATGTTTATAAATATGCAACTGGATGTTGTAGTGCAGTGAGTTGTGCACAAGACATATTAGAAAATGGGCCAGAGAATTATCTACATTTTCTTAAAAAAGGGGGATCAGATTATCCTTTAGAATTATTAAAAGAAAATAATATAGATTTAACTAATAAGAAACCAATTATAAAAACTATTAAAAAATTTGATCAATTAGTTTCTGAACTAGAGAAAATACTAGAAGAATAATTAAATTGTCCATATATAATAATCATAGAAAAAATATATTCAAGGTGATAAAATAAGACTGTAAAGTTAGATATTGTATAAAAATTTTATACTTAATATAATCGGAGGGATATTAATTATGGAAAGGAAAATAAGAAAGGCAGTAATACCTGCCGCTGGATTAGGGACGAGGTTTTTACCAGCAACAAAGGCTCAGCCGAAGGAAATGTTACCAATAGTTGATAAACCGACTTTACAATATATAATAGAAGAGGCTGTTGACTCAGGAATTGAGGAGATATTAATAATAACAGGTAAAAATAAGAAGTCTATAGAAGATCATTTTGACAAGTCGGTAGAGTTAGAGTTGGAACTTGAGCAAAAGGGAAAGAATGACTTGTTAGAGATAGTAAGGGATATATCTAAAATGATAAATATTTACTATATTAGGCAAAAAGAACCTAGGGGACTTGGTGATGCAATTTATTGTGCAAGGAGCTTCATAGGCGATGAGCCATTCGCTGTAATGCTTGGTGACGATATAGTGGATAATGATGTTCCTTGTTTAAAACAGCTTATGGATGCTTATGAAGAATATAGAACTACTATATTAGGTGTTCAAGAAGTTGAAAAAGAAAATACTAATAAGTATGGTATAATAAAAGCTAAGCATATAGAAAATAGAGTTTACAAGGTTAAGGATCTAGTAGAAAAGCCAGATGTAGATAAGGCGCCTTCTAATATAGCTATCTTAGGTAGGTATATAATTACGCCGGAGATATTTGATATATTAGAAGATTTACCAGCAGGTAAAGGTGGAGAAGTTCAATTAACGGATGCTCTAAAGATGTTATCTAAGAAGGAAGCTATGTATGCTTATAAATTCCAAGGTAAAAGGTATGATGTAGGAGATAAGTTGGGATTTTTACAAGCTACTGTTGATTTTGCTCTTAAGAGGTATGAATTAAGAGAAGATTTTATGGACTACTTAAAAAAAGTTACCTTTGAAAATGCTGATAAATAATATGTGGTTTTAATTGGAGAGGTGATGGAATTGGCTAAAAGTAAACAACAAAAAATAACAAAAATTGTAGCGATAGGAATAGCTATAATTTTTATATTAACAAGTATTTCAACTGTAATCAGTATGATTGCATGGTCACTATAATAAGAGAAGTTAGTCAAAAGACTAACTTTTTTTGTATTTAATTAAATATGATACTTTGTAATACGATTAAAATGTATTTTAATAAAAATATACTACGTCTATTTACTAATATCTATATGTAATATATAATTTTTTATGTATTATAATGAAGGAGATGGAGAACTAATGGATAGAAATTTAGCACTGGAACTAGTTAGGGTGACTGAAGCAGCTGCTTTAGTATCTTCTCAATTTATGGGAAGGGGAGATAAAGATGGTGCCGATGGTGCTGCTGTAGAAGCGATGAGAAGGGCATTTGAATCTGTAAAGATAAAAGGAGAAGTAGTAATAGGTGAAGGTGAGTTAGATGAAGCGCCTATGCTATACATAGGAGAAAAAGTAGGTTTACAAACTGACGACTGTATGGAAGTAGATATAGCAGTTGACCCACTTGATGGTACTACTCTAATAGCAAAAGGTCTTCCAAATGCAATATCAGTAATAGCAGTAGGTAAAAAAGGATCTTTACTATGTGCACCAGATACGTATATGAAAAAAATTGTAGTTGGACCTAAAGCGAAAGGATGCATAGATTTAGATAAAAGTGTAGAGGAAAATATACTTAGCGTTGCAAAAGCCTTAGGAAAGAAAACAACTCAAATGACTATTATGACTCAAGATAGAGAAAGACATAATTATATAATTGAACCAGCTAGAAAATTAGGTTGCCAGATAAGAATGTTTGGTGATGGAGATGTTGCTGCTGGTATAGCTACTTGTTTTGAAGAAACTGGTGTAGATATACTTATGGGAATCGGTGGAGGACCAGAAGGTGTTATCACTGCAGCAGCTATAAAATGTATGGGTGGAGATATGCAGGCTCAAATCTATCCAATGAGTGAGCAAGAAAGAAACAGATGCCATGAAATGGGACTATCTGATGAAGATATACAAAAGAAATTAATTTTAGAAGACTTAGCTAAAGGTGATGACCTATTTTTTGCAGCTACTGGTATAACAGAAGGTAATTTACTAAAAGGTGTTATTAATATGGGTGATAATAAAGCTAAAACAGAGTCTATAGTTATGAGAGGAAAAACAGGTACAATAAGATTTGTTGATGCTATTCATAATTTAGATAAGAATGAGATATTAGTAGATTTAATTGAAAAGTACAGTATTAGATAGAACAAGATATTTAGGAAGTAGATAAAATTTTGTCTACTTTCTTTTGTTTTAATTGAATAAATTTACAATAAATAGAAAAAATAATAAAAAAGATAGGAACTAGGATTTTTATTTGTTGACCGTTATATTTAATAATGATATTATTATTTTATTAAATTCATATTTGAAAAAATTACTTTTCTTTTACACACCCTTTATTCCCTGTTAGTATAAATTGAATTAAAGCCTTAATTTATGGATGAGGAGGTTCTTTTGAACTTGGAAAATATAGCAATGGAAGAATTGAGTAAAAAAACCTTAGTTGAATTAAAAGAAATAGCTAAGAGTTTGAATATTAAATCAATTACTAAATACAAAAAAAATGAATTAGTAGAATTGATAAGCGATAAATTTAAAGATAGTCAGGCTGAAGGTAATCAAGATATACAAGAAACTAATGATGTTAGTTATGAATTGAAAATCGAACAAAATGTAAATAATAAGAATATAAAGGCTGAAATACAAAATGAGGGAAAACGAAATACAGAGAGTTACACAGAAAGAAATAGACAATTTAATAAATATGGTGATGCGGAAGTTATAAATCAAAATGATAATAAGTTAGATAATAAAGGATATATAAAAACTTATAATAAAGATAATCAAAATAATAATCGTAATTTTAATAATAACAAATCAGGAAGTATGGAAAATAGAAATCAGAGAAATACTAAAGGTAACTATGTGCCAAAGGTTGTTGAAGAATCTAAAATAATTAATGAGTTCAATACTTCAAAAGATGATGAAGTAGTAGGGGTATTAGAAATATTACCCGATGGATTTGGATTTTTAAGAGGTTCTAATTATCAATCTACAGATGAAGATGTATATGTATCACCTTCTCAAATTAGAAGATTCAATATGCAAACAGGTGATAAGGTTAGAGGAATAACGAGACATCCAAAGACAGGTGAAAAATTCAGGGCTCTTTTATTTGTTCAAAAAGTTAATGATGAAAATCCTGAAACTTGTATAAATAGAAAATCATTTGTAAACTTAACTCCTATATATCCAGAGGAAAGATTAACACTAGAAAAAAGTCAAAATGAAATCTCAACAAGACTAATAGATTTAATATCTCCAATAGGAAAAGGACAAAGGGGACTAATTGTTGCACCGCCAAAGGCTGGTAAAACTGTACTTTTAAAAAGTGTAGCCAATAGTATTGCTAAAAATCATCCTAATGTTGAATTGATAGTTTTACTAATAGATGAGAGACCAGAAGAAGTTACGGATATGAGAGAGTCTATAAATGGGGATGTTATATATTCTACATTTGATCAAGTTGCGAGCCACCATGTAAAAGTTGCAGAGATGGTTTTAAATAGAGCTCAAAGATTAGTTGAACATGGTAAAGATGTAGTAATACTTCTAGATAGTATAACAAGACTTGCTAGGGCATATAACTTGACTATATCTCCAACAGGAAGAACTTTATCAGGAGGTTTGGACCCGGGAGCATTACATGGTCCTAAGAAATTCTTTGGTGCAGCTAGGAATATAAGACAAGGTGGTTCATTAACAATACTTGCGACTGCTTTAGTTGAAACTGGTTCAAGAATGGACGATGTAATATTTGAAGAGTTCAAAGGAACTGGTAATATGGAACTACATCTAGATAGAAAACTAGCAGAGAAGAGAATATTCCCAGCAGTAGATATATATAAATCAGGAACAAGAAGAGAAGATTTATTATTAACTGAAGAAGAAAAAGCAGCATTATGGAAGCTAAGAAAAGAAATGAGTAATAACTCTATATTAGAAGTAACAGATAATTTAATTGAAGCCCTAAAGAAAACAAAAAATAATGAAGAGTTTATTAAAATTATAAAAAAATAGCAGAAAGTTTAAATGTGTCAACTAAGAAATATAAAAATGCTTGTACCACTAAAAAACATGTGATATAATAATGTAGTTGAAAATGAAAGATTATAATTAATATAATTAATTTAGAATATAATTGAAAAAGAGGTGACTAGAATGCAAAAAGATATACAACCAAAATACAATGCAATTGAAGTACACTGTGCATGTGGAAATACTTTCATGGCTGGTTCAACTAAGGACGAGATAAAAGTTGAGATATGTTCAGAATGCCATCCTTTCTATACTGGAAAACAAAAGAACATAGAAAAAGGTGGAAGAATCGACAAATTCAAAAAAAGATTCAAAATGGATTAATTATTGTAAAAAAGGGGTTGGTCATCCAACCTCTATTTTATTTTTCTAATTACTAAAAATACATAATTTTAGAATGTTAACAACAGTAATAATATTAGATTAAGCCTTAGGAGGTTCGAAAAGTATGTATAGACCAATAAACCATGGTTATATTGAAGTAGTAGTTGGACCTATGTATAGTGGAAAGAGTGAAGAATTAATAAGAAGATTAAAAAGAGCAAAGATTGCAAAACAAAATATAATTGTATTTAAACCTCATATAGACGATAGATATAGTAAAAATGATGTTGTATCTCATAGCGGGGATAGCATAAACGCTATTGCCATAGAGAAAGCTTCTGACATATATGATTTAATAGATGATAGTATACAAGTTGTTGGGATAGATGAGGTGCAATTCTTTGATAAAGATATAATAGATATAGCAGTTGACTTAGCTAATAAAGGTATAAGAGTTATAGCTGCTGGTCTTGATATGGATTTTAAAGGAGAACCTTTTGGTCCTACACCAGAGCTTTTAGCAGTTGCTGAATTTGTTGATAAAATTCAGGCGATTTGTTCTGTATGTGGACAACCTGCAACAAGATCACAAAGATTAATAGATGGACAACCAGCAAAATATGATGATCCTATTATACAAGTAGGAGCTGTAGAAAGTTATGAAGCTAGATGTAGAAAATGTCATGTGGTGAAGTAAAGAAATAACCCCCTTAAAAGTATAATATGATACTATAAGGGGAATTTTTATATTATAATAGTTTTAGTATTTTAAAAATTGTTATGAGGAGTAGAAATATGAAAAAACAATCTGTTGGTGGGCAAGCTATAATTGAAGGTATAATGATGCAATCCAGTAATTACAGAGCTATAGCTGTTAGGAAGAGCAATGGAGAAATAGAGCTGAAAAAAGAAAAAATAAAAAGTTGGGTAAAAGATAAAAAAATAGATAAAATACCTTTTTTAAGAGGTTCATTTATTTTAATAGAAACTATGATACAAGGAATGAAAAGTCTAAACTACTCATCAGAATTTTTCTTAGAAGAAGACGAAGATGATGAGGATATGATTGATAGACTAATGAAAAAAATATTCAAAGATAGAGCTAATGATGCCATTATGCTAGTGTCTTTTATATTAGCTATGTTTTTATCTATCGTACTATTTATCTTAATACCTACTACGTTATGTGGATTGTTTTCATCAGTAATAAAAAATAATATAGTATTAAATTTAATAGAAGGTTTGATAAGGATAACTATATTAATTCTATATATGTTATTAATATCTAGGAATCAAGATATTAAGAGAACTTTCATGTATCATGGTGCAGAGCATAAAACTATTTATTGTTATGAGAATGATTTAGAGTTAACAGTAGAAAATGTTAGGCAGTTTACTACACTGCATCCTAGATGCGGTACAAATTTTTTATTTATTGTTATGGCTACATCGATAATACTATTTTCTTTCTTTGGATGGCCAAATATTTTGTTAAGGGTAGTGATGAGGATATTATGCATACCAATAGTTGCTGGCATATCTTATGAAATAATAAAATTTCTTGGGAAATATGATAATATATTAAGTAAAATTGTTGCATATCCTGGTATGATGTTACAGCGTATTACTACAAAGGAACCTGATGATGCACAAATTGAAGTGGCAATAAAAGCATTAAAAGCTGTAATTTAATATAAATAAGGGAGAAACTTATGACTATTAGAGAAATACTGTTAAAATATTCAAAAGAACTTGAAGAAATAAGCAGCACACCAAGGCTAGATGTAGAAATTTTGTTACAGAAAGCTTTAGGTGATGTAGATAGATTATATATACATTTAAATTTAGAAAAGTCTTTAAGTGATGAAGAAGAAAATTTATTTTTAAAATTTATAAATGAAAGATTAAATAATAGACCTATAGCATATATTGTTGGAAACCGTGAGTTTATGGGATTGGACTTTTATGTTCAAGAAGGTGTATTAATCCCTAGACCAGATACAGAAATTTTAGTAGAAGAAGTTATTGAAATAGGGAATAATAAAGGTAAAATTGAAATTTTAGATATAGGAACGGGATCTGGAGCTATAACAATTAGTTTAGCAAAATACTTAGATAATGCCAATTTAACTTCTGTTGATATATCAGAAATAGCTTTGGAAATAGGAAAGAAAAATGCTGTATCTAATGATGTTGATAATAAAATTAAATTTGTAAAATCAAATCTATTTTCAGAAATAGAAATTGATAAAAAATTCGATATAATAGTTTCTAACCCACCTTATATACCAAGAAAAGTTGTAGAGACATTGGATAAGCAGGTTAAAGATTTTGAACCATACACAGCGTTAGAAGGTGGTGAAGATGGTTTAGACTTTTATAGGGAAATAACTAAACAAGCAAAATCATACTTAAAAGAAAATGGGGTTCTAGCTTATGAGGTAGGGCATGACCAAGGCGAAGATGTAAGTAAGTTAATGGAGATAAATGGATATACTAATATATATACAAAGAAAGACTTACAAGGAATTGACAGAGTTGTTATAGGAAATATTTTGTGATATAATAAAACGATGAGATTGTACGAAAAAAGAGGTGAAAAGTGTGTTAGACAAGCTACAGGTTTTAGAAGATAAATATCAAGATTTAACAGAAAAAATCAGTGATATGGAAATAATAAATGATCAAAAACTTTGGCAAAAGTATATGAAAGAACATGCAGATTTAGAACCTATCGTTTTTAAATACAGAGAATATAAAAATGTATTAAATGACCTTAGTGAATCTAAAGCTATTTTAGCAGAAGAATCTGATGAAGAATTAAGAGAATTAGCAAAAATGGAAATAGCTGATTTAGAAGATAAAGTTGAGCCACTAGAAGATGAATTAAAAATTCTTCTACTTCCAAAAGATCCTAATGATGAAAAGAATGTTATCGTTGAAATAAGAGGTGGTGCAGGTGGGGATGAAGCAGCTCTATTTGCAGGAAACTTATTCAGAATGTACTCTAGATATGCAGAGAGAAGAAGATGGAAAATGGAACTTTTAAGCGCTACTGATACTGGAGTTGGAGGATATAAAGAAGTATCTTTCTTAATAAAAGGTAAAGGTGCTTATTCAAGACTTAAGTATGAATCAGGAGTTCATAGAGTTCAAAGAATACCAGCTACAGAATCTGGGGGGAGAATTCATACTTCAACAGCTACAGTAGCTGTTTTACCAGAAGTAGAAGATGTAGAAATAGATATAAATCCAAATGATTTAAGAATAGATGTTTTCCGTTCATCAGGAAATGGTGGTCAGTCTGTTAATACAACTGACTCAGCTGTAAGGATAACTCATATACCTACTGGAGAAGTAGTATCATGTCAGGATGGAAAATCACAGCTAAAAAATAAAGAACAGGCTTTAAAAGTGTTAAAAGCTAGACTTTATGACAAAGCATTAGCAGAACAACAAGGAGAATTAGCGGCAGAAAGAAAGAGTCAGGTTGGTACAGGAGATAGATCTGAAAGAATCAGAACTTATAACTATCCACAGGGTAGAGTAAGTGATCACAGAATAAACTTAACACTTTACAAATTAGAGCAATTCTTAGACGGTGATTTAGATGAGATGATAGATGCTCTTATAACAGAAGATCAAACTAAAAAAATGACTGCAATATAAAATCCCTAAATTTTTAGGGATTTTTTCTATAGTAAGTTAAATATAATTATATATGATATATAAATATTTAAATATGGGGTGAAAATAGAATAATGATATTTAAAGTCACTTTAATAGGACTATTAGCAGGTGTTATGGGAACAGGAATAGGTGGTATATTATCAGATGTATTTAGAAAAAAAGTAGATAAATATATTAATTTTTTTATGGGACTTTCTGGTGGAATAATGCTAGCAGTAGTTGTATTTGATTTAATGAAGGAATCTATGTCATCTATGGGAGTAATGAATACTGTATTATTTACATTTATAGGTGTAATATTAACTATGGTAATAAAAAGTATGTTAGAATTTACAGGAGATATGAAATCAGGGTATTTAATTTTTATTAGTATATTACTACATAATTTACCAGAGGGATTGGCTATAGGCTCATCATTTATATCAGCTAAAGATTTAGGAATTACATTAGCTATTGTTATTGGATTACATAATATACCAGAAGGATTGGCAACTGCTCTCAGTCTTACAGGTGCTAAGGTTCCAATCAAGAAAGTTATATTATTTACATTTATCGCAGGTATACCAATGGGGCTAGGAAGCTTCCTAGGAGTATATTTCGCAGGAATATTCACGTCTTTAATAGGAATATTTTTATCCTTAGCTGCTGGAACAATGTTATATGTTGTGCTAGATGAAATTATACCAAAATCTAAAAGCTTGTATAGTATAATTGGTTTTTTAGTAGGAACAATAATCGTATATCATATATAAGTTCAAAAAGGGAGTGAAAAATTAATGACACTTATAAGTAAAATTGACGAAAATAATATAAATAAAGATGAAATAAAGAAACAGGCTAAAATACTTAGAGCAGGAGATACAGTTATATTTCCAACTGAAACAGTTTATGGATTAGGTGCAAATGCTCTTGATGAAAATGCAGTAAGTAAAATATATGAAGCTAAAGGAAGACCTAGTGATAATCCGCTAATAGTTCATATATATGATAAAAATCAAGTACATAAATTAGCCAAGGATATATCTGATAAGGCTAATTTAGTGATGGATAATTTTTGGCCAGGTCCAATAACTATAATATTAAATAAAAAAGATATAATTCCGGATAGGACAAGTGGAGGTCTAAGTACAGTTGCAATTCGTATGCCATCAAATGCTATAGCGAGAGAATTATTAAGAGAAACTGATTTACCTATAGCTGCTCCATCTGCTAATATATCTGGTCGACCATCTCCAACTAGAGCAAAACATGTTTATGAAGAAATGAATAATAGGGTAGAAGGAATAATTTTAGGAGGAGATTGCACCTTTGGCCTAGAATCTACGGTATTAGATATGACTGGTGATATTCCTACAATATTAAGACCAGGTAGTATAACAAAAGAAGATTTAGAAGGGATAATAGGGACTGTCAATATTGATCCCGCTTTAGAAAGACAAGAGGATAATATAAAAGCTAAGGCACCTGGAATGAAGTATACACATTATTCTCCAAATGCAGAAGTTTTTATAGTATCAGGAGATGAAGAAAAAGTATTTCAAAAGGTTAATGACTTAATAGATAATAATTCTAAACAAGGTTTAAAATCAGCAGTATTATGTATTGATAAAAATAAAGATAAGTACAAAGGTGACACTATTGTACTAGGTCAAAATTTAGAAGAAGTTGCTTCTAATTTATTTGATGCTCTTATAAGCACAGACAAAGAAAAATATGATATAGTATATTCGGAAGAATTTTCTAATGGTGGGTTAGGTAGAGCAATAATGAATAGGTTGCTAAAATCTGCCGGATATAAAATAATAAAAGTATAATAAAGAATGTTAAAAAAATAATAATTGGTAAAAAAACTTTTAGAAGTGAGAATGAATATATTTGAAATTTTAGAAAAAATATATATAAATCTATTGCTATTAAGTTAAAAAAATATTAAAATTATAAAAAAGATTATATATATCTGATAAATATTATTAGAAGATTTTGTCTAATTATACGGATTAGTTAAAAAAAAATCAACTAAAAATATGATGTAATTGAAATGATTATCTCAGGATAATTAATTTATATACCAACAAGGAGTTCTAATTATGAAAATAGGTTTAGGGTGTGACCATGGAGGATACAATTTAAAATTGGAAATCATGCGTTACTTAGAGTCAAAAAATATAGAAGTTGTTGATTATGGTACTAATAATGCAGAAGAATCAGTTGACTATCCTATATTTGGGGAGAAAGTTGCCGATGCAGTTATTTCTAAAGATGTGGATTATGGTATAGTATGCTGTGGTACAGGTATAGGAATATCTTTAGCGGCTAATAAAGTTCCGGGAATAAGATGTGCTGTTGTATCAGATGTGTTTTCAGCAAAAATGTCAAAAGCACATAATAATGCTAACATGTTATCTCTTGGAGAAAGGGTTCTAGGAAGAGGCTTAGCCCTAGAAATAGTAGATGCTTGGATAAATACAGACTTTGAAGGTGACAGACATTCGAGAAGAGTGAATATGATTACTGATATAGAAGACAAGCATAACAAATAGGAGGTATTAATTATAATGAGTAAAGTTACGGTTACGGATCATCCGTTAATACAACACAAATTAACATTAATGAGAGATAAAGAGACAGGATCTAAAGATTTTAGACAACTATTAACAGAAATAACGATGTTAATGGGATATGAAATAACTAAAGATTTACCTTTAGTAGATGTTGAAATAGAAACACCAGTAGCTAAAACAAAATCAAAAGTTATAGCAGGTAAAAAATTAGGTATAGTACCTATATTAAGAGCAGGACTTGGGATGGTTGATGGTCTTATAAACTTAATACCAGCGGCTAAAGTAGGTCATTTAGGATTATATAGAGATCCAGAAACATTACAACCAGTGGAATACTATAGTAAATTCCCTCAAGATATAGAAGAAAGAGAAATGATAATAGTTGATCCAATGCTTGCAACTGGGGGATCAGCAGTAGCTGCCATAGATGTTTTAAAAGCAAATGGAGCGAAAAGTATTAAGTTAGTAAATTTAGTTGCATCTCCAGAAGGAATAGCAGAAGTTCAAAAATATCATAATGATGTTGATATATATGTAGCATCTATAGATGAGAAATTGAATGATCATGGATATATAGTTCCAGGATTAGGAGATGCTGGAGATAGATTATTCGGAACGAAGTAGTAGTTATTGAGGAATCTATTATATTTTAATAGATTCCCTTATATTTACATAAAATAAACAACTTGATTCTAATGAGGATATGGAAGATATGAGTAATAAGAAAAGTACAGGTGCACAAATAGCACAGATGCTTTCATTAATAAGTCAACTTGGGATTATGATGGTTGTTTCTATATTAGGATGTTTTTTTATAGGAAAATTCATAGATGACAAATTTAATACAGGCCCTATCTTTATGCTAATATTTTTAGTATTAGGAGTTGGAGGAGCTTTTATGTCTGTATACAAAACTGTAATTAGATACACAAAAAGGAAGTGATTATTTATGGATATAAAAGTACAACAAGAAGTTAATGAAGTAACTAAGGGAATATCTATTTATGCCATAATTGTAGCAATAATTTTACTAATTGTTACTAAATCTCGTATACAAATGATACTTGGACTTATATTTGGTAGTATAATAGCCATATTAAATTTTAGACTATTGGCGCTTACTATGGAAAAAGTAGTTGATTTTTCACCAGGAAAGGCACAAGCCTATACTGCAAGTAGATATTTAATAAGAATGTTCATTGTAGCAGTAGTTGTATTTGTTTCTGTTAAGAATCCAAATATAAATGTTATAGGAACAGTTTTAGGATTGATAAGTACTCAAATTGTTATATTTGTTAAAAATTTACTTATATCAAAAATTACGAGAAAGGGGGTATAATAGGTGAGAGATATACAATGGATAATTGAGTTTGCTAATGGATTTAAAATTAGTGAAACAGTTGTCACAAGCTGGATTATTATGGCAGTAATAATAATAGCTGCAAAACTATTAACTAGGAACTTAAAACCAGTACCAACAAGTAAATCACAAATTATGTTGGAATACGCTGTTGTAACTCTTAGAAATCTTATAAGAGCTAATATGGGACAAAATGTTGAAAAGAAAATGCCGAATATGGTTCCTTATATTGGTTCATTATTTGTATTTTTTGTATGTTCCAACTTGGTTGGGTTATTAGGTTTTAGGTCGCCGACTGCAGACGTTGATACAACGTTGGCATGGGCATTAGTAACTTGCTTTTTAATTTACTACCAAGGAATGAAATCAAATGGACTTCGATACTGGAAAGGTTTACTAGAACCAGTTCCACTACTATTACCACTTAATATTATAGGTGAGTTTGCAAGACCTATATCATTAACATTCCGTCCATTTGGTAATATATTAGGAGGTACAGTAATAATGGGATTGATTTATAAGTTTTTAGGATATGTATCAACTTTAATTCCTAACATATCAATACCATTTTTACAATTTGTAATACCAGTACCATTACATTTCTACTTCGATTTATTTGCAGGAGTATTACAAGCATTTATATTTATAATGCTTACAATGGTATTCGTATCAGATGCAGCAGGAGAGTAAAAATATATGCATTTAAAATAAATCATATATTTATTATAAACAAATTTATAAAATATAATTTAAATTATTAGGAGGATTAAAATTATGGAATTAGGTCAAGCTATCGCGATAGCAGGTTCTGCAATAGGTGCAGGTATTGCTGTTATAGCAGGTATAGGTACAGGAATAGGACAAGGATACGCAGCTGGTAAAGGTGCAGAAGCAGTTGGAAACCAACCAGAAGCTAAAGGAGATATAATCTCTACAATGTTATTAGGTGCTGCAGTTGCAGAATCTACAGGTATATATGGTCTTGTTATATCTATAATCCTTATTTTCGCAAACCCATGGGTATAATATTAAACATGAATTTATTTATATTAATAGTTAGAGAAGGAACAACTTACTCTAACTATTAATATGTATGATGGAAAGGAGGATTAGTATATGGACGTAAAACCAGTAGTATCATTGTCATATGAGTTACTGTTTCAATTAGTGAATACAGGAATTTTATTCATAGTGTTGAGGGCAATACTGTTCAAACCAGTTTTAAATATCATAGATGCTAGAGAAAAAGCAATACAAGAAGATATAGCTACGGGTGAAAGAGCTAAAAATGAAGGATTAACTCTAAAATCACAATACGAGCAAAAACTTAAAGTTGCTAAGGATGAGGGGCAAGAAATTATTAAACAAGCTACCTTAAGAGCTGAGCAAAAGTCACAAGAAATAATAGCTACTGCTAAAGAAGAAGCAAGTAATATAAAAGACAGAGCTAGTAAAGATATATCACAAGAAAGAGAAAAAGTTATGAATGAACTTAAAAATGATATATCTGGTATAGCTATACTTGCGGCATCTAAAGTAATCGAAAAAGATATTGATCAATCTAAACACGAAGATATGATAAATAAATTTATCGAAGAGGTAGGCGAAGCACAATGATAGATGTAACAGCTAACAGATATGCAGATGCCTTATTTCAACTGAGTGAAGAGGAAAATATCACAGAAAAAATATATAGTGAATTACATGATGTAGTAGATATAGTGAAAAATAATAAAGATTTAGAAAATGTCCTAAAGTCTCCTTTAATATCAAAAATAGAAAAGGTAGAACTAATAGAACAATTATTTTCTAATAAAATAAATAATCACTTAAAAAACTTCTTAAAGATATTAGTTGAAAAAGGAAGAATAAATTCTTTAAAAACTATAGAATTAACATTTAAACAATTATTAAATGATAAAAATAATATAATAGAAGGTACTGTAGTTAGTGCAATACCTATGTCAGATGAAAAAATAAAACAATTAGAAAGTAATCTTTCAAAAAAATATAATAAAAATGTTACTTTAGAGAACAAAGTTGATAAAACTATATTAGGGGGCGTATTAGTAAGATTAGGGAATACTCAAATCGATGGAACTGTAAAAACTCGCCTTGATAATATAAAGGACCAACTTTCTCAAGTAATTTCTTAGGAGGGCGGTGAACCCATGAACTTAAGACCTGAAGAAATAAGTTCTATAATTAAACAACAAATTAAGAATTATGATAATAAAATAGAGATGACTGATACAGGTAGCGTACTAAAAGTAGGTGATGGTATCGCAACAATATATGGACTAGAAAATGTAATGTCTAGTGAACTTTTAGAATTCCCTGGAGAAGTATATGGAATGGCCCTTAACTTAGAAGAAGATGTTGTTGGGGCTGTTATATTTGGTGATGACAGTGGAATTAAAGAAGGAGATATAGTAAAAAGAACAGGAAGAATAGTTGAAGTTCCTGTTGGAGAGGCTTTAATAGGTAGAGTTGTAAGTCCACTTGGTTTACCTATAGATGGTAAAGGACCTATAAACACTAAAAAGACTAGACCAGTTGAAAGTCAAGCACCTGGTATAATGGCAAGAAAATCAGTTTGTGAACCATTACAAACAGGTATAAAAGCTATAGACTCAATGATACCAATAGGTAGAGGGCAAAGAGAGCTTATCATAGGTGATAGACAAACTGGTAAAACTTCTATAGTTATAGATACAATACTAAACCAAAAAGGTAAAGATGTTATATGTATATATGTTGCTATAGGACAAAAACGTTCTACGGTTGCTCAATTAGTTAACACATTAGAACAAGGTGGAGCTATGGATTACACAATAGTTGTATCAGCTACAGCTTCTGAATCTGCGCCACTTCAATACCTTGCACCTTATGCAGGAGCTGCAATGGGTGAAGAATTTATGTTTAATGGAAAACATGTTCTTATAGTATATGATGATTTAAGTAAACAAGCTGTTGCTTATAGAGAAATGTCATTACTACTTAGAAGACCACCAGGTCGTGAAGCTTATCCAGGGGATGTATTCTACCTACATTCAAGATTACTTGAAAGATCAGCTAAGTTATCTGATGAATTGGGTGGAGGATCTATGACTGCACTTCCAATCATAGAAACTCAAGCAGGGGACGTTTCTGCATATATACCAACAAACGTTATATCAATAACTGATGGACAAATATACTTACAACCAGAATTATTCTATTCAGGTGTAAGACCAGCAGTTGACCCTGGTATATCAGTATCAAGGGTTGGTGGTAGTGCCCAAATAAAATCAATGAAAAAAGTCGCAGGTACATTAAAACTTGCTTATTCACAATATAGAGAACTTGCATCATTCTCTCAATTTGGATCTGACTTAGATGAAGATACTAAGAAGAGACTTGCTCAAGGGGAAAGAATAGTTGAAGTTTTAAAACAAGATGAAACTGACCCTATAGCAGTTCAAAACCAAGTTATGATAATATTTGCTGTTATAAATAACTTCTTAGAAGATATACCAGTAAATAATGTTAAGAGATTTGAAAAAGAATTATATAGATTTGTAGATGAGAATTACCCAGAAATATCTAACAAGATATTAGCAGGAGAAGACTTCTCTTCTGATTTAACAAACGCAATAGTAGAATTCAAGAAAAAGTTTGTTATTGAAGCGTAATCCTTTTTAACAAAGGAGGTAAATTAATTGGCAGGAGCTGGAATTAAAGAGATTAAGACGCGTATTAACAGTGTTAATAGTACAAAGCAGGTTACTAAAGCTATGGAACTTGTTGCTTCTTCAAAAATGAGAAAGGCAAAAGATAGAGCTTTAGCTGCCAGACCGTACTTTGGAACAATGTATGATACAGTGAAAGATATAGCTACAAATACTCGTGGCGTGAGAAATGTATTTTTAAAACAAAGAGAAGTAAAAAATAAATGTTATATTGTTGTTGCTGGAGATAGAGGATTAGCAGGAGGATATAACTCAAATATACTTAAATTGACTCTTAGTCATATGGATGGAAAAAAAGAAAAAGTTATGACTATAGGGAAAAAATCTACGGAATTTTTCCAAAAAAGAGGTTATGATATATTAAAATCAGCTGAAAGTGTTGAGAAATGTGACTATGATGAAACATTAGCTTTCGCTCAGGAAGCTATGGATTTATATAAAAAAGGTGAAATAGATGAAGTATATATGGTATATACAGAATTTGTATCTCCTTTGACTCAAAGTCCAAAATTATTAAAAGTGCTACCTTTAGCATTCGAAAAAGAAGAAAATAAGGAAACAAAAGAGCAAGTTGCAAAAGGAGCTAGAGTTCAATACTTACCATCAGCAGAAGTTGTTTTAGGTCATATAATACCTAAATATGTATCTGGAATAGTTTATGATGGAGTTATAGAATCTTTCGCATCTGAACAAGCTGCAAGAAGAACGGCAATGAGTTCAGCAACTGATAATGCAGACGAGATGCTATCTAATTTAGAGTTAAGTTACAATAGGGCAAGACAATCAGCAGTAACTCAAGAAATAACAGAGATAGTAGGCGGAGTAGAAGCTCTAAAATAAGGAGGTTAGGAAATGGCCAACGTAGGGAAAATAGTACAAATCGTAGGTGTTGTACTAGATGTTAAGTTTGATAATGAAAATAGCCTACCTAACTTATTAAACGCATTAGTTATAAAGTTAGGAGATCAAGAAATAGTTGCTGAAGTTGCACAACATATAGGTGATGATACAGTTAGATGTATATCAATGAGTGCTACAGATGGACTAGTTAGAGGAATGGAAGCAGTAGATACAGGAAGACCAATAAGTGTTCCTGTTGGAGATGCTACATTAGGAAGAATATTCAATGTTCTTGGAGAACCTGTTGATGAAAAACCTGTTCCAAAAGATGCACCAGAGTTACCGATACATAGACAAGCGCCAGAGTATAATGAAATAGGAAATAATGCAGAAATACTAGAAACTGGTATAAAAGTAGTTGACCTATTAGCACCATACTTAAAAGGTGGAAAGATTGGTCTATTTGGTGGTGCCGGGGTTGGAAAAACAGTTCTTATCCAAGAGCTTATAAACAATATAGCTAAACAACACGGTGGTATATCAGTATTCGCTGGTGTTGGGGAAAGAACAAGAGAAGGTAATGACCTTTATCATGAAATGAAAGATTCTGGAGTTTTAAATAAAACGGCTCTAGTATTTGGACAAATGAATGAGCCACCAGGAGCTAGAATGAGGGTTGCCCTATCTGGACTTACTATGGCTGAGTATTTCAGAGATGAGCAAAACCAAGATGTTCTTTTATTCGTTGATAATATATTCCGTTTCACACAAGCAGGTTCAGAAGTTTCAGCACTTCTTGGACGTATGCCTTCAGCAGTTGGATACCAACCAACACTTGCTACTGAAATGGGTAACTTACAAGAAAGAATAACATCAACTAAGAGAGGATCTATAACATCTGTTCAAGCTGTTTATGTACCTGCGGATGACTTAACTGACCCAGCGCCAGCTACAACATTCACACACTTAGATGCAAAAACAGTTTTATCTAGACAAATAGCATCTCTAGGTATATATCCTGCAGTTGATCCACTTGAATCAACTTCAAGAGTGTTAGACCCTAAAATAGTTGGTGAAGAACATTATGCAGTAGCTAGAGGAGTACAATCTATACTTCAAAGATATAAAGAATTACAAGATATAATCGCTATACTTGGTATGGATGAATTATCTGATGAAGATAAGGTAATAGTTGCTCGTGCTAGAAA
>NZ_JAGHFM010000142.1 GCF_017888745.1 Terrisporobacter sp.
ATAATATATATTTTTTTAGCTATGATTTTTATTTATTACATGATTAACCGTGTTAAATATTTAGACGATTTAGTAAAAACTAGAACTATGGATTTAGTAAATGAAATTTATACAAATAATGAGTTATTAACTAAGGTTATTGCTTTAGAAAAAAACAAAAATAATTATTTTGTTAATTTATCTCATGAATTAAGGACACCTTTAAATGTAATATGTACAAGTGAGCAGTTAATAACATCACTTAATAATAGTGACAAAGGTCTGGATAGAGATAAACTGAATACTTACATGGATGTCATAAGAAAAAATGCTAATAGATTGTTGAATTTAATTAATAACTTAATTGATGGAAGTAAGATAGAAAATGGAAATTATAAAATAGACTTAGAAGATAATGATATAGTTTATATAGTTGAGGAAGCAACACTATCATTGAAAGATTATATTCAAAGTAAAGGTATTGAATTGATAGTAGATCCTGAAATAGAAGAAAAAATAATAAAATGCGATGCACATGAAATAGAAAGATGTATTGTTAATTTAGTTAGTAATTCCTATAAGTTTACTCCACCGGGAGGTAAGATAGAAGTTGGAATAAGAGACTTAGGGGAAAAAACTGAAATAACTGTTATAGATACAGGTATTGGTATAGATAAAAAATATCATGATATTATATTTGATAGATTTAATCAGGTTGTTGATGCACACTCAGAAACTAAAGGAAGTGGATTGGGGCTAACTATAACAAAACAAATTATTAAACTTCATGGAGGAACTATTTCTTTAGAAAGTGAAATCGGAAAAGGAAGTAAATTTACAATTATACTGTAATTTTGTGTCTGATAATATTAAGTATTGTAGTTTATAAATATAACATAGTATATAATTATATATATACTAAGATATGATTAGGAGGGGTATTTATGAAAGAACAAGTTGCAGAAGTGCTAGAAAAGGTTAGACCAGTATTACAAAGAGATGGCGGAGACGTTGAATTAGTGGAAGTCAGTGATGAAGGTGTTGTACTGGTTAGGTTAAAAGGAGCCTGTTCTGGGTGCCCAGGAGCTACAATGACATTAAAAGCAGTTATAGAAAATTTATTAGTTAAAGAAGTTCCAGGAGTAACTAGAGTTGTTGGAGTTTAAAGTTAATATTTTTATAATAAAAAGGCACTCGTTGAGTGTCTTTTTTTACTTACAAGGACATTATATTGACTTCAAACCTATGGAAAACTCCTAGGATAAAGTATTATCAATACATTTTGAGAAGTTGTAAAAAGTAAATTTTGAGCAACGGTCAAAGCCGTTGGCGACATGAAGTGGAGCACCCACGCAGTGGCTTAAGCGAAGCGAATTTTTTATTGTATTAATTTAATTACTAGATATTGGTTTTAATATTAGTAATTTTATTACACAAAAAAAATTTGTCTAAATACAGGTTTAAATTATAATTGGTAAAAATTTCATAAAATATGAAATTTATGGTATAAATTGGATTTCTATTCCAAAAATATGTTATTTATTGTATAATATAGAATAGTAAAAAATCTAACTATTTTAAAACTTAGTAAAATACGAGTTTTTAATAAATTTATATAGTATATATTTCTGCATAAATATTAAATATTAAACAAAAAATAACTACTATTAGGATACTTGACATCTTACTCAAAAGTCAGATTCTTAATTACAACTTAGTGGAGGAGTACATATGAAAAATATAATAAAAATATTTAAAGATGATTTGAAAGATATATTTACTAATATATCGCTTATGATAGTTATAATAGCACTGGCGATTTTACCATCCCTATATGCCTGGTTTAATATAAAAGCATCTTGGGATCCTTATGGCAATACTTCTAACATATTGGTAGCAGTAGTAAATAATGATAAAGGTACTACTTTGTTTGATAAAAAGCTTAATGTTGGAGAGAAGCTGGTAGAGCAACTGAAGGAAAATACTGCTTTAGGATGGCAATTTGTTGACGATGATGAGGCTAAAAAGGGTGTTGAGACAGGTAAATACTATGCTTCTATAGAGATAACAAAAGATTTTTCAAATAACATAATATCTGTATTGGGTGAAAATGTAGAGAAAGCAGATATTGTATATACTGTTAACGAGAAAATAAATGCAATAGCACCTAAAATAACTGATAAAGGTGCATCAACAATACAACAGCAAGTCAATAAAACTGTTGTCAAAACTGCTAGTGAAGCAGTATTTGAAATTTTAAATGAAGTAGGGATATCATTGGAAGAAAATCTTCCTATGCTTGGTAATATAGAAAATTCATTGAAGGAAGTTCAAGGTAAATTTGATGAAATAGATAACATATTAAATACAGCGAGTGATGCTTCAGCTCAAATTTCAGAAATAGTTAAATTGCTTCAAGATGATATGCCTTTAATTACATCAACACTACAAAATTCAATAGGATTATCAGGAGATATTAAGGAGTTCTTACAAGGTACTAAATCAAGTATGAATGATATTGCACCTACTATAAAAAAGGACTTACAAATTATAAATGAATTATCTTATTCAGCTACAAATGGAGTAAATAATTTAGTTGAAGCTCTACAAAAAGGTTATGAAAATGCACCGCAACTAGTGGATAGCCTTTATGATAAAGTGAATAGTTTATCATCTACAACTACGACTTTAGAACAATTTTTAACTAAATTAGATAAAATAACATCAGGAAATTATTTAGGAGATATAATATCCTCTGTAAAATCAATAAATAATAAGTTAAATTCAGTAAAAGAAGCTTTAGTTACAATTAAAGGTCAGTTAGAAAATGGACAATCTCCATCATTAGATAAATTAAACAACGCTTTAACTTTACTTACTGATGTAAGTAAAATAACATCAGATTTATTAAATAATTTTGATTCTAAGATAGTAGTACCATTAAATAATATCTTTGAAAAAGGTATAAATGTATCTGGAGATGTTATTACATTATTAGAGAAAGCAGAAGATAAACTGCCAAAAATAAACAATATCTTAGATACTACACTTAATTTCTCGGGAAATGCTGACGAAGCTATTGTATATATAAGAGAAAAAGTTCCTCAAGCTAAGTCTGTATTAGACAAATTAGTATCAGCTATATCGAAAGTAAATAATAGTGAAGAAATGGACGAATTAGTTACATTCTTAAGAAATGATGTTATAGAACAAGCAAACTTCTTAGAAGAACCAGTAGAATTAGTTTCAAACTCACTATATCATGTTGCTAATTATGGATCAGGAATGACACCATTCTACACAGTATTAAGTCTTTGGGTAGGGGTAGTTTTATTAACTTCGCTTTTATCAACAGAAGTTCATGGAGAATATAAACCATATGAGGTGTATTTTGGAAGAGGACTTACATTCTTACTTATTGCTCTTTTACAAGGATTAATAGTGAGTGTAGGTGATATATTATTATTAGGAGTAACTACAACAAATCCTGTATTATTTGTAATGTTATCCTTATTAATAAGTACTGTATTCACATTTATTGTATACTCATTAGTATCAGTATTTGGAAATATAGGTAAGTCATTAGCAGTAATATTATTAGTTATACAGGTTGCAGGTTCAGGTGGAACTTTCCCTATTCAAGTAACACCTAAGTTCTTCCAAAATGTTAATCCATTCTTACCATTTACTTATGGTATACAATCATTAAGAGAAGCGGTAGCTGGTGTATATGAGCCAAATTTAATAAAAGATATATATGTTCTTTTAATATTCTTGATTCTATCAATAATATTAAATGTGGCATTAAAAGGACCTATAAATAAATTATTATCGAAATTCACGAATAAATTATCTGAAAGTAGACTTACAGAACATTAATACTAAAGGGATAAATTGTAAAATACAATTTATCCTTTATTTTTATATTAAAAGAATTAATGTTATAGAATTTGGATATGGTATGGGAGATAATATTAATACTTTAAAACTATTAGAATATATATTAATAATAGTAATTATCCTATAGTTATATATAAAGATAGTTTAAATTTACAAATAAGTAATCTTCATTTATTGAATGAATATAAAAATAAAATAATAATTACCTCATATCTTGGAGAAATGTCAAGATTAACAGGAAAAGGCATAGAATGTATTAAGAGATAATTAAGTTGATGTTGCTAAGTATTTTGCTAAAGAACATAAAGTAATAGTTTTATTAAAAGGATATGAAACGGTAATTACATATGGATACACTATTTATATTAATCAAACGTTAAATAGTACCATGGCCAATAGATGAATTTGAGACTGTTTACTAGGGATGATTACATCTTTCAGAGGTCAAAATATAGATATATTTGATGAGGTAGTATGTGCGGTATATATAGGGGTATATAGGTGATAACTTATCTAAAGAATTATATCCTGTAAATGTAACAGATATTATAAGGAATATATCTAAATTTATACAAAAAATAAAGTTTTGAGATTAATTTGTAACTATTAAGTTTGGAAATATTGATATAATTATTAATAAGAAATTTTAATTATTAAAATAGAGTGGAGGGATATATATGAATACAGTCTGGTTAGTTGTTGCTGTAGCTTTTGGTATTGCAGAATTAATGACAACAAGCTTAACCTTAGTATGGTTTAGTATAGGTGCATTAGTATTAATGTGCATTAGTACTTTCATAGAAAGTATAATTATACAAATAGCATTGTTTTCAATAATATCTATTACTTTGTTAGTAATATTTACAAAGTATTTTGTTGATAAAGATAAGAACTTTAAATACAATACAAATTTGCAAGGTATAGTTCAAAAGACTGGAATTGTAAAAGAAGAAATACCATCTTATGGTACAGGTATAGTTACTTTAACAGGAGAAGATTGGACTGCTATTTCTTCAAATAATGAAAAAATAGAAAAGGGAGAAATAGTAAAAATAGTCAAAATTGAGGGAGTCAAATTAGTAGTAGAACATATCAAATAAGTATAATATATTTTTTAATATATATAAATTTATTATAAAAAAGGAGAAAAAGGTATGATACTAATAGCTATAATTGTTATAGTAATATTGATAAGTTTAAGTTGTGTAAAAGTTATTAAGCAGTCTAAAGTAGGTATAGTTATGAGACTTGGAAAATTCCACAAAAAGGCTGATACTGGGGTACATTTCTTAATACCATTTTTAGATCAAATGGCTTATGTGATTGATTTAAGAGAAAATGTAGTAGATTTTCCACCACAAGCAGTTATTACAAAAGATAACGTAACAATGCAAATAGATACAGTTGTTTATTTCCAAGTTACAGATCCAATCAGATATGTATTTGAAATAGCTAATCCCATATCTGCAATAGAAAATTTAACGGCAACTACTCTTAGAAACATAATCGGGGAATTAGATTTAGATGAAACACTAACATCTAGAGATTTAATCAATACTAAGATGAGATCTATATTAGATGAAGCAACAGATAAATGGGGTATAAAAGTAAATAGAGTAGAGCTTAAAAATATAATGCCACCTCATGATATACAAGTTGCTATGGAAAAGCAAATGAGGGCAGAGAGGGAAAGAAGAGAGTCTATTCTTCAAGCAGAAGGTAATAAAGCTGCATCAATCCTTCAAGCAGAAGGAGAAAAACAATCTGCAATACTTAGAGCAGAAGCTAAAAAAGAGGCAATGGTTAGAGAAGCAGAAGGTGAAAAGCAATCTAGAATTCTTAGAGCAGAAGGTGAAGCTGAGTCTATAAGACAAATTGCTCAAGCTAAGGCAGAAGGTGAAGCTACTATAATTAAAAATGTATTCCAAGCAATGAAAGAATCAGATATTGATGATAATATGTTAGCTCTTAAATCTATGGAGGCACTTGAAAAGCTTGCCGAAAGTGATTCAACTAAGTTAGTTCTTCCATCAGAAACAGTAAACTTCCTTGGGTCATTTAAAGGTATAAAAGAAGTTTTAAGTAGCGATAAAATAGATAAATAAATTATTAAAAATACTGTAGAAAAATGATTTTTCTACAGTATTTTTTAATTAGTACATGATATTAAAGATGACCAATATATAAGAATTTCTATATTAAAATGGTACTTCACTTTCAGGAATTTCTCCTTCAAATACTTCTTCATCATTGAAGACAGCATTACTATTAAACATATTTTCAGAATTTGAATCTTTTCTTTTAGAATAAGGTATAAAGTCAAATGAATTAACTCTAACAATTATAGAATATTTGTTTTCTCCAGTAGATGATGTATAATTTTCTGTTTTTAATCTACCATCTATACCAACAACACGACCTTTAGACATATATTTACAAAATATCTCCGCGCTTTTATCCCACAACTCACAATTTATAAAATCAACATCATAATTACCTTCATCATTTTTATAATTTCTATTTACAGCTAATGTGAATTTTGTTACTGGGATATTGTTTTCACCTACAAATCTAAGATCTGGATCCCCACATAATCTTCCAACTAAAATTATTTTATTCATTTGATACCTCCGTATATAAAAAAATAGTTATAATAGTTGGATTATGGACAAACAAAAGTTCGATTATACTACTAATATAATAAAAATAAGTTAAATTAAATCAACCTTTAATATACTTATCTTTTTTATGCTTGTTCTTTATTACAAGCCTCATCAAGAAAAATACCGGAATAGTTGAAAATATAGGGGCAATAATAGGAGCAATAGCCTTATTAATACTAAATTTATTAACTAAAAGTAGTATTAAGCCTAGATTTAAAGAATATTCAAATAGATATACTAAAATGCTTAATATATATTTTTTTAAGGTATAGTGATTTTCTTTAAAAGTATATTTTGAATTAAAAAAATAAGATGCAGTTATACTTATAACACTTGTTATAGTATAGGCAACTATATAGTTTATATGAAAATATAAATATAAAATTAGATATAGTCCTTGAGATACTACAAAATTTATTGTACCAATGATATTAAATTTTATATACTCTTTAATCTTTTCTTTAATTTTGCTAAATCTTAGTGATAAATTATTGTTTATAATGAACACTCCCTTTTTAATAGATAATAATAAATTATTATACATCAATACATTTTAAAAAGATATTTAATATTATTATGCTCATTGACAAAGTAAATATAAAGAACTATATTTAATTTGTATAAATAGCTATTATTAAGGGGGAAAAGATATGTCAAGTTGCAATTCATGTCCTTCAAAAGGATCTTGCGGTAAAGATGAGTCAAGCTGTAGTATTCAAAATAATCCATTAAACAAAATAGATAAAATAATTGGAGTAATGAGTGGAAAAGGAGGAGTAGGAAAGTCTACTGTATCAGCATTAATAGCAAAAAATTTAAGAAAGCAAGGGTATAAAGTTGGAGTATTAGATGCAGATATAACTGGCCCAAGTATACCAAGACTTTTAGGTGTATCTAATCAAAGAGCAAGGGGAACTAAAGAATTTATATATCCAGTAATAAGTGAAGATGGAATAAAAATAATGTCTTTAAATTTATTAATTAAAAATGAAGATGAGCCTGTTATTTGGAGAGGGGCTATGATATCTAACACAGTAAAACAGTTTTATAATGATGTATTATGGGAAGAGTTAGACTATCTTATAATAGATATGCCTCCTGGAACTGGAGATGTAGCATTAACAGTTATGCAATCAATTCCTATAAATGGTATAGTAATGGTTACAGTGCCTCAAGATATGGTATCAATGATTGTGTCTAAAGCTATTCATATGGTTAATAAATTAAATATAAATGTAATCGGTGTAGTTGAAAATATGAGTTACATAAAATGTCCAGATTGTCAAACTAAAATTCAGATATTTAATGGAGATAATAGTAGAAAATTCTTAGATGATATGAACTTAAATCTCCTTGGCGAGCTTCCTATGAATTCTGGAATAGGAAATGTTTCTATAGGAATGTATAATGATAATGATGAAGAGGCAGAGCAATTATTTAATCCTATAGTTATAAATATGATTAATTCGTTGAAAAATATAGAACAAAGTAAAGTGCTACAAAAATAGATTTTTACAGAATAGTATTTAATATAATGATTATGAGAATATTTTATAATTACAAATAAAATATTTTTTGTGGGACAAGGTTTCAAAATGATGAAATTATGTGCTGAAGATTAAGAAGAATAATAATACATGAAAATACATAGCTTAGGGATCTTAATGAGCTATGTATTTTTATTATAAAAATATATTTTATACATGGAAAAATTAGTGTAAATATTGGAAAAATGTATTGACATTCTAGTTACTGTAAGGTTTATTATGATAGTATAAGGAATTATAAATATTAATAATATTATTAATAAAGATAAAATTTAGGGGGAAATAATATGAAATTAAGTATGGTTGCAAATCATGCAAGATGGCCTAGAGAAAATGATATAATTTTTAATTTATCAGAAAGAGCACAATCAGCAGAAAAGAAATTTGGCAAGGACGAAGTAATAAATGCTACTATTGGAGCCCTAATGGATGATGATGGAAAATTAATAACAATGAAGACAGTTTATGATGAACTTAAATCTTTACCTAATGCTGAAATATCTGCTTATGCATCGATTGCTGGTCAAGATGATTATAAAGAAGCAGTTAAAAAAGTATGTTTTCAAGGGAATGACCCAGAAGGATATATGAGAGTTGTTGCTTCTCCAGGGGGAAGTGGAGCTATTAAGTTAGCTATGTGGAATTATACTAATCCAGGTGATGTAATATTAACTTCTGATTGGTATTGGAGTCCTTATGGAACTATAGGAGAAGAAGCTGGCAGAAGTGTAGCAAATTATAGATTATTTAATGAACAAGGTAAATTTAATATAGAATCATTTAAAGAAAAATTTAAAGATATAATTGATAAACAAGGAAATATATTTACAATTATTAACTCACCAGGTCACAATCCTACTGGATATAGTGTATCTGATAGTGAATGGGATGAAATATTAGATTTTGCTAAAGATGTAGCAAAAGATGAAAGTAAAAAAATAGTTTTATTTATAGATGTTGCATATATAGATTTTGTAAAAAATGATGTTGAGAGCAGAAAATTCTTTAAAAAGTTTGGTAATTTACCAGCAAATATATTAACGATAGTAGGATTCAGTATGTCTAAAGGATTTACTGCTTATGGAATGAGAATGGGAGCTGCTATTGGAATATCTTCAAGTGAAGATATTATAGAAGAATTTTATTTTTCTTTAATGCATTCTTGTAGAGCAAACTGGTCTAATTGCAACAGGGGAGCAATGGCTATATTGTCTAGTTTGGTATCAGATAAAGAAAAATATGATGAGTATAAAAATGAAAAAGATAAGTATAAAGATATGTTAGTAAAAAGAGCAGAAGCATTTGTAGAAGGGGCTAAAGATGCTAATCTTGAAATACTTCCATATAGAGATGGATTTTTTGTAAGTATACCTTGTGAAAATCCAAGACAAGTTTGCGAAGAACTTACAAAAGAAAATATTTATTTAGTTCCATTAAAAATGGGTCTTAGATTTGCTGTATGCGCAGTTTCAGAAGAGAAATGTAGCAAAGCACCAAAGATTATAAAAGAGGTACTTGATAGAATTTAATTCTTTCATGAATATATTTATAAAAAGGGAAAGAGGATTTTTGTACAAATTAAGGGGGTCTAATTAATTTATGAAGAAATTAATGACAGGCAATGAAGCTATAGCTCGTGGAGCATATGAAGCAGGTGTAAAATATGCATCTGCTTATCCAGGTACACCAAGTACTGAGATATTAGAAAATATAGCGTTATACAAAGGGGATATAAAAGCTGAGTGGGCTACAAATGAAAAAGTTGCATTAGAAGCAGTAGCAGGAGCTTCAATAGCTGGTGCAAGAAGTGTAGCTTCAATGAAACATGTTGGTTTAAACGTTGCAGCAGATCCATTATTTACAATTGCTTACACAGGTGTTAATGGTGGATTAGTAATAATAACAGCTGACGAACCAGGACAACACTCATCTCAAAATGAACAAGATAATAGAAACTATGCAAAATCATCAAAAATACCAATGCTTGAACCATCTACTAGCCAAGAGGCTAAAGATATGTTTAAAGAGGCCTTTGAAATAAGTGAAGAATTTGATACACCTGTATTATATCGTTTAACAACTAGACTTTGTCATTCAAAGGGTATAGTTGAATGTGAAGAAAGAAAAGAAGTTGGAATTAAAGAATATGTAAAGAATGCATCAAAATATGTTACAGTTCCAGCGAATTCAAGATTATTAAGAATCAAAGTAGAAGAAAGAATGAATAAATTAGCAGAGTTTTCTGATGTAACTGAGCTTAACTACATGGAATTAAATGATACAAAAATTGGTGTAATAGCTTCAGGAATGTGCGTTAACTTTGCAAAAGAAGTATTTGAGAAAAATGCATCTTATTTAAAATTAGGATTTACATTCCCTATGCCAGATGAAAAAATAAAAGAATTTGCTTCTAAGGTTGATAAGATATATGTAATAGAAGAAAATGATAAATTCATAGAAGATCATGTAAAATCACTAGGTGTAGAATGCCATGGTAAAGATGTATTCCCAGCTTATGGGGAAATGACCCCAGATGTTATTAGAAAAGCAGTATATGGAAAAACTTTTGAATCACTAGAAACTGATGAAGAATTATTAGTTCCAAGACCTCCAACATTCTGCTCAGGATGTCCACATAGAGGATTATTCTATGAGTTAGGAAAAAGAAAAGATGTTGTAATAACAGGTGATATAGGTTGTTATACTTTAGGTTTTGCAGAGCCTTACAATGCAATGGATTGTGTTGTTTGTATGGGTGCTAGTTTAGGTTCTGGTCATGGAGCACAACAAGTATTTAACATGGTAGAAGGAAATAAAAAGAGAGTAGTAGGAGTATTAGGCGACTCAACATTTTTCCATACAGGAATAAATGGATTATTAGATGTTATATACAATAAAGGTAATTCTATATCAATAATATTAGATAATAGAATCACTGGAATGACTGGTCATCAAGAAAATCCTGGCTCAGGGTATACTTTACAAGGAGAAGTCACTACAGAGGTTAGTATAGAAGCCGTAGTTAGAGCTTGTGGAGTGAAAAATGTAAGAGTTGTAAACCCAAATAATTTAGAAGAAGTTAATGAAGTATTAGACTGGGCATTTGATTTAGATGAAGCATCTGTAATAATAACAAGATGGCCATGTGCACTTAAAAAATTCTCACCACAAGATATTGAAGAATTTAATAAGCCTTTTACAAACAAATGCAAAATTGAAGAAGATTTATGTATAGGATGTAAAAAATGTACTAGAACTGGATGTCCTGCAATTTCATACGATAAATCAATTAAGAAAGCTACAATAGATAGAAATCAATGTTTAGGATGTGAAATTTGTTCACAAGTATGTCCTAAAGAAGCAATAGTTAAGGAGGTAAGATAAAATGACTAAAAGTATTATGTTAGTAGGTGTAGGTGGTCAAGGAACTATACTTGCAAGTAAATTATTAACTATTGGATTGATGGAAGCTGGCTATGATGTGAAAATGAGTGAAATACATGGTATGAGCCAAAGGGGAGGCTCTGTTTCTTCTCAAGTAAGATATGGAGAAGATGAAGTGTATTCTCCTGTTATTGAAATTGGTGGAGCAGATATGATAGTTTCATTTGAAAAAATGGAAGCATTAAGATATCTTAAATATTTAAAACCAGAAGGAAAAATTGTTGCTAATAATTATAAATTGGAATCAATATCTTCATTAGTAGGTAAATATGAGTATAAAGAAGATAAAATAGATGAAGAGTTACTTAGATTGAAAGCCTCAGTTATAGATGCTGGTAAAAGAGCAGAAGAATTAGGTAATGTAAAAGTAATGAATGTTATTTTATTAGGAGCTTTAGTAAAATCTATGAATTTAGATAATATTGATTGGGAAGATATAATAAGAAAAAATGTAAAAGAAAAATTTGTTGATATAAATATAGTAGCTTTTAATGAAGGTAAGAAATTAGTTGAAAGTGAAGAAGCTAGTGCAACTATATAAAAATATTTAGAATAAAAATTTGAAAAGCTATTATAATTTTTTATTATAATAGCTTTTATATAAAAATCTAAAAAAAGGGGAGAAATTATGATTTACAGAGTATTAGCTATAAATCCAGGATCAACTTCAACAAAATTTGCAGTATATGAAGGAACAAATCCAATATTAACAAAATCTTTAGACCATTCAGTAGAACAATTATCAAAATACTCATCGATAATGGATCAATTTCAAATGAGAAAAGAGGAAGTTGAAAATACACTAAAAGAAAATAATATAGATATAAAAAGTATAAATGCAGTAGTGGGAAGATGTGGGGGATTACCACCAGTAAAATCAGGTGCATATCTAATTAATGAAGAAATGATAAGTAGATTAAAATATAAGCCAGTCATAGATCATGCTTCAAATTTAGGAGCAATGATTTCTTATTCAATAGCGAATGAGATCGGAGTAAATTCATATATTTATGATCCTGTTTGTGTTGATGAATCAATAGAAATTACTAAACCATCTGGACTTAAAGGTTTAGATAGGGTTTGCTTAACTCATGCTTTGAATACTAGAGCAATGGCTATAAAATATTCGAAAATGATTAATAAAAACTATAAAGATTTAAATTTAATAGTTGCTCATTTAGGTGGAGGAATAAGCTTAAATGTACACGAAAAAGGAAGAATAGTTGACTTTGTTTCAGATGAAGAAGGACCATTCTCACCTGAAAGAGCAGGAAGATTGCCATCTAAAATGCTGATAGATTTATGTTATTCAGGTAAATACACTCATAAAGAAATGGTTAAAAATGTAAGAGGAAAAGGTGGGATAGTATCTTACTTGAATACTGTTGATGCAAGAGAAGTTGAAAGAAGAATAGCAGATGGAGATGATTATGCTAAGTTAATTTATGATGCATTGATTCTTCAAGTAGCTAAATCAATAGGTGAATTGGCTACAGTAGTTAACGGAGATGTGGATGCAATAATTATAACAGGTGGAATAGCATATTCTAAATATGTAAGTGAAGGTGTAGCTAATAGGGTTAAATTTATAGCACCGGTAGAAATTTTAGCAGGAGAAAATGAATTAGAAGCATTAGCGTTTGGAGCGTTAAGGGTACTACAGGGAGAAGAAGAAGCTACTATATATTATGATGAAGAATTTGTTAAAGCTAATGAAGAAAATTAAGGAAAATATAAAATGAAAGACTGTTTTACTATAGGAGAAATATCCAAGTTATTTGATATAAATACAAAAACATTAAGATACTATGACCAAATAGATTTATTTAAACCAAGCTATGTTAATAAAAATAATAAATATAGATACTATACACTGGATCAATTTCAATATTTAGAAACCATAACCTACTTGAAAGAGTTAGGGTTATCTTTAGATAGGATTAGATATCATCTAAATAATGTGGATGCTGAAGAAGTTATTAATTCATTAGAAGAGCAAAATAATATTATTAATCGAAGAATAAATGAATTAGAAACTATTAAACAAAGAATTAATAATAAAATACTACAAATAAAAGACTTCACAAGAATCGATTTATTAGGAACTATTAGAGAGTTAGATTTTGATGATAGACATGTAATAGAACTAAAAAATAGTATAAAGACTTGTTATGATTTAGAACTATCTCTTAGAAAATTAACAAAGATGTCAGAAAAGAAAATATCTTTAACTTATGGTATAGTAGGAGTATCAATTTCTAAAGAAAATTTGAAAGCAAGGCAATTTAAAGAGTATGAATCTATTTTTGTAATGATAGAAGAAGAAAAGTACCATAAAGAATTAATTAAAATATTTCCTAAAGGTACTTATGTATGTATGAGATTTAATGGTACTCATGAAGATGCAAAAATTTATTATGAAAAATTAATAGATTACATAAATGAAAAAGGATATGAAGTAATAGATGATTCATTGGAAATGGAATTAGTTGATCCTAGTTTATCTTTAACAAAAAATGAAATAGTAACAGAATTACAGATTTTAGTTAAGAAGTAATAAACATTGTTAAGGGGTGTTATCATGATAAATAAATTAAGTGATATATTTGAACAATTACAGGATGGAAATAGGGTAATTTTATCTGTTGCTGCGGCACATGACGAAGAAGTTTTATTAGCTATTAAAGAAGCAGTTGAAAAAGAAATAATAACTCCAATATTAATTGGTTATGAAGATAGAATAATAGAAATAAGTAAAGAGATAGGATTTAATTTAGAAGGAATTAAAATAATACATAAAGATACAATTGAAGAATGTGCAGAATGTGCAGTTAGATTAGTTTCTTCTAAAGAAGCAGATTTTGTAATGAAGGGGTTATTAGACACTTCTGTAATATTAAAAGCCGTATTAAACAAAGAATGGGGTCTTAGAACTGATAGTTTATTAAGTCATGTAATGATTTATGAAATACCAGCATATCATAAACTATTAGTTACAACTGATGGAGGAATGAATATAGCTCCTGATTATGAACAAAAAGTTAAAATATTAAAAAATGCAATAGAAGCTACAAAACCTTTAGGGATGGAAAATATAAAAGTTGCTTGTCTAGCTGCAAAAGAAAAAGTAAATCCTAAAATGCCAGCTACCGTTGATGCAAGAGCATTAGAGGAGGATTGTAAAGCTGGTAAATTTGGAGAAGGTGTAGTAGTTGAAGGACCTTTAGCATTTGACTTAGCCATATCTAAAGAAGCAAGTAAAGTTAAATGTTTTGAAAGTGAAGTGGCTGGAGATGCTGATATATTATTAATGCCAACTATAGAGGTAGGAAACGGAATAGGAAAAACCATAACATACTTTGCTGGAGGAAAGTCAGCTGGTGTCATAATGGGTGCAAAAGCTCCTATTGTTTTAACTTCAAGAGCAGATAGTCATGAATCTAAATTATATTCAATAGCTTATGGAGCTTTGATAGCAAGAAAATAACAATAAAATTAGGAAGTATATAATCCTTTCTTAGTAGATTACTATGGAAGGATTTTTTACTTTAAATCATTTAAGAAGACGGTTATATCATTCTATAAAACTAAAAGAATGCTTATTATCTATAATAATATAGAAAATAAACATTCTCGCTTAAATTTGATATCTACTTATTAGTTAATTTTGTAATTAGGTTCATGAGCTTCAATATTACTAACTGCTGCCCATATATAGAAAAATAATCCTAATGCTGCCCATCCTAATATAATTCCCCATTCATATGGCCAAACTAGAGCTGCTGGAGCACCTGGTATTAAGTACATTACACCTAAGAAAATACACATACATATAGAAGCAGCACCCACAAATCTCACATTCTTTACTTTATATGGTCTAGGCATATTTGGCTCTTTCTTTCTTAATACTAAGAATGAAATACAAACCATAGAGTACGAAACAACTATGCTACAGCCACCAGCATTAGATAACCAAACTAACATATTTCTTCCTAAGAAAGGCGATAGTGAAGTTATTATACCGATTAATATTATAGCATTAGATGGAGTTTTATATTTTGGATGAAGTTTTGCTAAGAATGAAGGTAACATTCCACATGCTGCCATTGAATATATAGCTCTACTTCCACCAACGTAGAAAGAGTTCCAGCTAGTGATAATACCAGCTATTCCACCTAAAATTAATATTTTTGATGCTAAGGAACTTCCATTGTAAACCTTAGCCATAGCATCAGCTGTTACTAAAGAAGATGCAGATATTTCAGCGCTATCCATAGCTAAAGAAACACCAAGAATTATCATTGCATACCATAGAACCGCCATTACAACAGATAATATTAATATTTGACCTATTTTCTTAAATGGCACATTCATTTCTTCTGCTGCTTGAGGGATTACATCAAATCCAACATACATGAATGGAGTCATAACTGCAACAGTCATCAATCCTCCGACTCCGTCGATAAATAGAGGTTGTATGTTTGAAGATGAACCATTTACAAAAGATCCTCCAATTAAGCCTAAACCAACTAGAGATATTAGTACTGTACATAATCCTTGTAAAAATGCTGCTGTTTTTACGCCAAAATAGTTTATTATTGTTATAACTATTGAACTTACAACTCCCACTAATAGCCATGTTCCATATACATCAAATCCTGCTACAGTATAAAGATATCCTTTAATATAACCTGGGAATATATACTGTAAAACTGTTGGAAGAGCTACAGTTTCGAAGGCTATTACGGATATATAACCTAAGATTATAGCCCAAGTACAAATAAAAGAAGCATTTCTCCCCAGCGCCCTGTAACTAAATACTTGTTCTCCACCACATTTAGGCATTGCAGATGTTAATTCAGCGTATGCTTGACCTACAAATAGAACCATTATACCTCCAAATACGAATGCTAAAATAGCTCCTAAGGTTCCGGCTGTTTGAATCCATTCACCAGATAAAACAACCCAACCCCAACCGATCATTGCACCAAAAGCTAACACAAAAACATCTGATTTATTTAGAACCTTATCGAACTTGTCATTATTGCTCATAAAATTCACCCCTCTGTTAAATTTTTAGTATTGTTATGTAAAACAAAATGATTTTAATATAATCTTAGCACAATTTCATCCGTTGTAAATTATTTTATGAAAAAAAAGTTGCAAAAATTAGAAAACACCATTTGAAATTTTCTTTGTATAAATAAAATAGATATTTTATAATATAAAGAAGTGGACAACATGATAATATAATCTAAATTTATGAAACTGACTAGTTATTATACAGTCATATGGATTGGAGGGTGCAATTTTGAATAATAAAGATAAAGCTATTGGTGTATTTGATTCTGGCTTAGGTGGTATAAGTGTACTAAAAGAATTAGCAAAATCAATGCCTAATGAAAAATTTATATATTTTGGAGATTCTGCAAATGCTCCTTATGGAATAAAAACAAAAGAAGAGATTACTGAAAGATGTATAGAAATAATAGAGTTCTTTTTGAAAAAAGGAGTTAAGGCAGTAGTGATTGCATGTAATACTGCTACATCTGCAGCAGCAAATGTGTTGAGGGAAAAGTATAATCACATACCGATAATAGGAATGGAACCTGCATTGAAGGTAGCGGCAGAAGGGCAAAAAGATGATACTATAGTAGTTATGGCAACACCACTGACATTAAAAGAACAAAAATTTAACGATTTAATGTCAAGGTATAATGATGATAATACAATTATTAAAATGCCTTGTCCTGAACTTGTTAATATAGTTGAAAATGATTTATTGGATGATGAGGTAGTAGTTGAAAATCAAATTAAAGAATACTATAAAAATTTAGATATAGAAGCAATTGATAGTGTTGTTTTAGGATGTACTCACTTTGTATTTTATAAAGAATATATGGAGAAAATATTAAACAACTCAATAAGTATAGTTGATGGAAATTTAGGAACGACAAATCATCTTAAAGAGGTTTTAAAGGAGAGAAATGAACTTCAATCTGAATATAAAGAGGGAAGTATCGATATATATAACTCTTCTACAGATGAAAGATTCATAAAACTATCAAATAAGTTATTAAATAAATAAAAAACAAAGTAAAATTCTTACTTTGTTTTTATTTATATTTATATTAAACTTAGACTATTTTATTTTTAGATTTCATTATAAGGTTTAAAAGATAATATAACCTTGAATAAATCTCCGTCTATACTTAGTTGCATATTACCATTTTGGTTTTCTATAATACTTTGGGTAATTGAAAGTCCAAGACCAGAACCTTCTGTATTTCTTGAAGAATCACCACGTCTAAATCTTTCTAAGAACTCTTCTGGCTTTAAATTTAGTCTGTAATTAGAGATATTTTTAAATGTTATATATATATTATTGTTTTCTAATGTTAAATCAATATAAACTCTGCTATTTGGAGCAGAATATTTTAATATATTAGTTATTAAATTTTCAAAAGCTCTCCAAGTTCTTTTTCCATCTATTAAAGTAAATACCTCTTCTTCAGGAGTATCTACTATAAAATCAAGTCTACTTTCTTGAATTTTATCTTCTAATTCAACAATACTTTGTATTAAAAGTTCTTTAATATCTGTTTTTTCTAGATTAAATTCTATTTCACCACTACTTAATTTAGAAGCTTCAAATATTTCTTCTACTAAAGTCTTCAGTCTTTTAGATTTTTTATCTAATATGGATAAGTAGTCTTTTCTTGTATTTTCATCTATATTAGGGCTTTTTAGCATATCTACATAATTTATAATAGAAGTTAAAGGTGTCTTTAAGTCATGAGAAACATTTGTTATTAATTCTGTTTTCATTTTTTCACTTTTTATAGCATTATCAACTGCTTTTTCAAGACCTTCACTCATACTATTAATATTTTTTGCAAGTAAAGTAATTTGGTCGTTACCCTTGACTTGCAACTTACAATCTAAAGAACCTTTTTTAATAGATTCAACTTCTTTTGAAATATATTCTATATAATCAAATTTTTTGTATACTGTTTTGAATATAAAAATATAAAATATAATATTTATTATAATATATAGTATAAAAATAATCATAAAATTATAGTTAAATGTAGCAAACAGGATAAATAAAAGTATACATTGAAGTATTAATCCAAAACATAAAGTGTAAGCTAGTTTTTTATTTAATGACTTTTTATTATGTTTACTTATTAGAGACTTTATAAAAGGAGATGTATAAAGTTTTTCAAATAAGTGATTTTTATTATAAATAATATAATTAATTAAGAAATATATTAAATATAATGCAGCTACATCATAAAATACAAATTTATCATACATATATAATTGTCTATGCATACCATATCTACTTATTTGAATTGATATAAATGCTAATAATAAAAC
>NZ_JAGHFM010000143.1 GCF_017888745.1 Terrisporobacter sp.
AAGCTCCTCTAATATTATTCTTTTGTCATACTCTATTAAAAAAACTAATTCCCAAATATCATTAGATCTACTCACAATTTGAAAATTTTTTATTCCTATCTCTGAAGCTTTTATAGTGTTAAAAATTTTAGAAGTTATATCTAAATTTGTTATAGTAGCCTTTAAAATTGCTTGACTTCTTTTGGATATAACTTTATCGATATTTTTAAATAGATAAAGTGTAGCCATTACTAATAACCATGCAGTGATTCCTAAGACATATTGACCGTATCCAATTGCAATTCCTATACAAGCTGTTGCCCATATACCAGCTGCAGTAGTTGGTCCTCTTATTCCATTTGAATTTTTAAGTATGGCTCCAGCCCCTAAAAAACCTATACCAGATAAAACTTGAGCAGGTAATCTTGCTGGATCCATTGTAGATATACTACTATATTTATTAAATAACTCTAAGGCTATTACAGAAGTAATGCATGATCCAATAGAAACTAAGATATGAGTTCTAAAACCTGCAAATTGATTAGATTTTTCCCTTTCATAACCTGTTAGTCCTCCTACTACTACTGATAATATAAGCTTCACAATGATTTCCTGATTTTTTAATAAAAAATCCATCAACTCTCCCCCTTAAAACATATTAGCCTATAAAACTGGTATTAAATATATTTATTAATATAGTATATATTTTTATTCACATATTTTCTATTATAATCTATTTGTAATCTTGTATATTACTTTCATTGCTTAGAATGTTAATATTTGTAGGATATCCAATTTTAATATTATTTTTTCTAAATACAATAAGAATTTGTAATTTAGCTTCTCTTAAAGCATTAAAATATATATCTGATTTAACAACCCACGTAATAGTATATTTAGCTACTATAGATATTTTTTCAATATCTGTTATTCCATATACCTTGAACCCTGATTTTTTAGAACGATTATGATTCAAATAGTCTTCAAATTTTTCATTCATTATTAAACATACCTCTTCTAAAGCATCTATAACTTTTAATGGGTCTTCTTCATAAGATACTCTAACATGTACAACTACCCTCATAATATCTTTGCTATAGTTTTCTATACTGTTTATAATTCCATTTGGAACTGTAATCCTTTTTAAATCCCAATTCCTTAGACTGGTACTCCTTATTCCTATTTCTTCAACTACACCTTTATATTCATTATTAATAACAATAAAATCTCCAACCTGAATTTGCTTTTCAAATAATATAAAAAAGCCATTAAATACATCTTTTAATATACTTTGAGATGCTACCCCAGCTACTATACCTACTATACTAGCTCCCGTTACTAATGATCCAAACTCTGTGGCATCTACAATATTAAATTCTCTTAATATCAATATTAAACTTAATCCAAATATAATGTAATAAGATACTGAACATAAAACGCTACAAAGTGTATCTTCATATCTTTCATCAAATTTGGTAATTTTAAATATATTTTTTAATGCAAATTGTATTATCTTTAACGATATACATGCGATTATTATGATAACTATGCTATGTATTAGTTTTGAAATAAACATATAATCACCTTAAATATAATGTTTTAATAAATCTAATTTATATTTTTATTAAATTACTATTTTAGTATACTCATTATTCTAGTTTAAAATGCTAAAATAGGTATAAAAAAAACCCACAATTTTGTAGGCTATTTCTTTAACTTTATGTATTCATTTATTAAATCATCAATTTTATGACTCGATTCTTCTAGCTCATCTTTAAATATGTCTGGGTACTCAATATATGTATTTATAAGCTCTCTTATATTTTCAATTTCTTTTTTTAGTGTTTCCAATTCATATTTTTTCATAAAAATCACCATTATCAATTCATATTTTACTTAATTTTATCAAAAATTGTTATTCTTTGTCAATAAGCCATTAGAAAAACTTGTCATATTAGGATAACAATACTTTGATATTAATCCAACAAACATTCCTGTTAATAAGGATGCTATAAGCATAAATGGTAAATACCCTACCATATTTATATTTTGTACTATCATACTTGCAACTAATAACTGGCCTATATTGTGACCTAAAGCACCTAATATACTAATCCCTACAATAGAAAAACCTTTTACCATATTACTTATATACATAAACAGTAAGCTTAAATATGCACCCCCTATGCTAAATAATAAATATGATATAGGCCCAGAAAAAATTGAAGATAGTATGATTCTTACAGTTAATATTATAAGCGTATCCTTTATTCCAAAAATAAGTAAAGAAATTAATGTAATAATATTAGATAATCCTCACTTAGCTCCTGGAAAAATAGCTAGCAGTGGATTAGGTATATATGTCTCAATTATATATAATACTAAACTATATCCAACCATTAATCCTAAAAATGTTAACCTTTTAGTTTTCATTAATTTTCAACTCCATTTTTAAATCTAATATAATAGTATAATAAATCTTTAAAAACCTCTATATTTTAATTTTTTTTATATATTCATAAAAATTAGACATGCTCATACGTCATTGCCTTCATTAATTTTTTGGGTTCATATTACTATATTTTTTGTTGATAATCAAACTCATTAAGTGGTGTTAATAACGACTGTTTACGACCTAAAAGATGGCAAAAAAGACACTATTAATAATATAAACGTAAATTAAAAAGTAGCAAAAAGATTACTTGCACTTGGATGTATAAATAATATGCGTGGTCATGAATATGAAAATACTAAAAATGCTGCAAATCAATAAAAAAGAGTTATATTAATATAACTCTTTTTTATTATATATTAAAATTTAACCTTTAATTGTTTTTCTGATCCATCTCTATTTACTACTATAGTAGTTGAATCTCCTGATTTATACTCATATAAACATTTAGTTAAATCAGACATGCTCGTTACTTTAGTATCACCTATTTTTACTATTATATCTCCTTGTTTAATTCCAGCTTTTTCAGCTGATGAATCTTCAACTGACTCGATTACAAATACACCTTCATCAGTTGCTATTTGTTGCCCTTGAGATTTAGCATAAGATGCATAAGTAGATGCATCATATCCTTTTATTCCAAGTGTAACTTTTTCATAGCTTCCATTGTTTATTACTGACTCTATTATAGACTTAGCTTGATTTATTGGAATAGCAAATCCTAAACTCTCACCTTCAGAAGTTTTAGCTGTGTTTATTCCAATTACTTCCCCATTTTCATTTAATAATGGTCCACCACTATTTCCAGAGTTTATACTAGCATCAGTCTGAATAAGACCTGTCATAG
>NZ_JAGHFM010000020.1 GCF_017888745.1 Terrisporobacter sp.
GATTTATAAATAAAGCTAAAGAAATTGGAATTGATAAAAATTTAAAAGTTGGGGAAACGAATTCCTTAACTTATGCCACTAGAGCTTATGTAGATGAAGCTAGAGTAGAGGTTTCTTTAAAAGCAGGGAAAGTATACTTATCAGCATATCCTTCTTATAACACAAAAGAAGTTTTTGATGCTTGTGTTCAAATTTATGATTGTTTTGTTATGGCAGATAATGTTATACAAGTTAATTTAGAAAACCCAAACCCTTTAGTTCATCCAGGACCAACTTTGTTAAATGCAGGGAGAATAGATTATACTAAGGGTGATTTTTGGTTATATAAAGAGGGAATAACAGAACATACTGTAAATATTGTAAAAGCAGTGGAAGACGAAAGAGAATCGATAGCTAATGCATTAGGCATAAAGTTGGAAGATACAAGACAAGGTCGCATAAATAGAGGATATTTTGTTGATGAGGACAAACCATTACATGAACTATTTAATACAAGTCCAGTGTTCAAATACATAAAGGGTCCAGCAAGTGTGGATGTGCGATATATGGTTGAAGATATATCGACAGGTCTTGTACTTTGGTCAGATTTAGGAAAAGCCGTAAATGTTTCAACTCCTAATATAGATTCTATAATAATTCTTGGAGGAACACTTTTACAACGAGATTTTTATAAAGAAGGTCTAACTTTAGATAGTATAGGACTTGGTAATTTAAAAGGAAAAGATGAAATATTAGCAAATATATAATTGAATTTAATAAAAATTTAAGCACCCAATTCTAATAATAGAAGTTAGGTGCTTTTTTGTGAAAGGAAGTTCATATTATTTTTTATCAATTTTACTAATAGGTGTTTCAAAAGATGGTGGATTTATATCTATTTTAGCATCATGGTTTGGACCAGGAGAGGATAAATCAAAGTATAATTTAGAATCTTCTGTAACACCAAAATCTTTATTAGAGCCAGTATCTTTAACTTTATTTAAAGCATCTCTAAATAGAGCATTATGGGCTTCTTCTCTATTAAGTAAGAAATCTATAGTTTCTCTTACATATTTATCTTCTATTTGTCTATATAAATATTCATATACTACTTTAGCTCTTTGTTCTGAAGCTATATTAGATAATAAATCAGCAACTAAATCACCTGTAACACTTACATAGTCAGCAGTCCATGAATAACCTGATGAGTTTATTAGTGCTGGATTTAGTCCTGATAACACATGTGTTTCTATTTCTCCTGCATCAACACCTTTATAATTTACATCATGTCCATTTAATAAGTTTATAGTTTGAGCAACCATTTCCATGTGACTAAGTTCTTCTGCAGCTATATCCATAAATAAATCTTTTATTTCAGGGTCTTTTATTCTAAAGCTTTGAGATAGATATTGCATAGCAGCCTTTAATTCTCCATTTGCGCCACCTAGTTGCTCTTGCATTAAAACTGCATATTGAGCATTTGGCTTTTCGACTTTTACATTATGTAATAATGCTTTATCATGTTTAAACAAAGGGAAATACCTCCTTAAAATAATATTTAAATTTATTATTTGTAAAAGGAGAAATACTATTCTATATCATATTAGAAATGTATATAAAAAAACTCCAATGAAAATTAAGTTAACATTGAAGTTTATAGTATTGATTAAATATTTTATTTTAAGAAAGTACCTTCTTCATTTTGAGTAATTAACCCTTTTTTCATAAGAACACCTAGAGCTCTTTTAAAGTTTTTCTTACTAGAACTAAATACTGTAGCTATTTCTTCTGGAGAAGATTTATCATTAAATCTCATGAATCCATCGTTTCCTTCTATATAGCTCATAATTGATTTTTCTAATGAATCTAATTCTTCTTTTCTTTCTCCCCTTGGAGTAAGTCCAAGTCTTCCGTCTTCATAGATTTTTATAACTTTAAGATTTTCTAATTTATCTCCTATATTTAATTCTGTGAAATATTCATTGTTTAATATAACAGCATCGTACTTATTATCTACGCAAACAGTAGCACTTTTGTTAGTTTGGAACCCATAAACTATTCCATCAACTACATCACCAATATTGTATGAATGCTCAACAGATAAATAAGGGAAGATATCAGTAGTAGCAGCAAGTCTACCTGATTTATCAATATATATGTGGAATAAATATCTATTTCCTTTAGTCATTTCATATTTTTGGGCTTTAAAAGGAACTAATATATCTTTTGGAAGACCTACATCTATGAAACTTCCTATCTTAGTGTGAGCAACTACTTTTAAATAAGCAATATCTCCAACTTTAGCTTTTGGATAATTCATTGTAGCAGCAAGTCTTCCTTCTGAATCTTTGTATATAAATACTTCTATTTCGTCTCCAACTTCTATCTTGTTTTTTCCAACAAGTCTGTTGTGAAGAAGAACATCATCGCTAGAATTATTAGTTCCAGCATCTAAAAAATATCCGAACTCAGCTTTTCTTTTTACTTTAAGCTTGTTATATTCTCCTAATTTTATCAAGTCTTCATCTCCTTATATTTTTCAAATAATTGTATATCATAATTAAATATAATAACATATTTATGCTTATTTATACTCAAAACTTATTATAATTTAAAAAAATTATTTTATCGTACAAAAAAAATAAAATTATTATTGCATTATAGATTAAATCTATTATAAAATTAGCTGTAACCTATAAACTCAATAGGTAATTATACAAACAGGAGGACGAGAGTGAACAAGAGATTAAGATTAGCTACAGTAGATGATCTACAAAGAATTCAAGAGATATACAGACCATACGTTGAAAAAGACGATATAATTGTTAACTCGGAACATAGGGTGCCTACATTAGAAGAATTAAAAGAAAGATATGATTTAGTAACAAAGGAATTTCCTTGGATAGTTTGTGAAATTGACGGGGAAGTTGTAGCCTACGCTTATGCAGGAAAGCCATTTAAAAGAGAGGGGTATAAATGGAACACGGAAGTATCTGTATATACTGATGATAAATACCACGGTAGAAGAATTGCCTCTGCTTTATATGGATGTCTTTTAGAATTACTAGAATTACAAGGGATATATAATGTCTATGCTTGCATATTATCTATAAATGAACAAAGTAAGAAGTTCCACGAAAAATATGGATTCAAAGTTATGAGTGTATTCCCAAATGCAGTTAATAAATATGGAAGATGGATAGATGTAATTTGGATGTGTAAAACTCTAAAAAGTTTTGATATGGAAGTTAAGTCACCAGTTACGATTTGGGATTTAGATAAAGAAATAGTAAAAAATATATTTACAAGGAATGAAAATATAATAAAAGGGTAAATAAAATGGACACCAGACGGTTTATAAAAGGAAATATACAAAAGAGGCTATCTTGATGTAGATGATATTTAATCATGACATAAAGATAGCCTTTTTTGTTTTAATATTTAACATTATATATGACTTCATATACTTTTCAGGTTAAATAAGTTGTATTTTTGATTTTTAATTATATGATAAGATTAAAGGAGTTGTTCAAATAGTTAAGTTTAACTATTTTTATCAACTCTTTAGGGAAATTTAAAAAGATATATTGTATTATCACAGCATTATGGGGGAGCTGTGATTTTGAATATATATATTTTTTTCTATTGTATCAATCAAAAATCCTTTTAAATTCTGGATAAATCGTTTTTCAAAAATCGTCAATAAAAGTTTATGATATTATATATAAAATTTTTAAAATAATAGAAAATATATCATATGTTGATTTGTTTTTGGAACGACTTCTTTTTTTAACTGTAATAAAAATAAGTTCTTGTGGAAATCTAATATAAAAAGTAAATAACATTTTAAATTTTATCTAGGAGGAACTTATGAGAAAAGTTAACCAAAGTAAAAGAGAATTACATGAAAGTGAATTAACAAATTTCGTTAACCATGCAGATACTTTAGAAGATATGACTGAATTAATAGAAGAAGAAAATGAAAAAGTATTTAAGAAAGTTAAAAAAGAAGGAAATTTAAAACTTCCATCTTATGAAAGTATTCATAATAGCAACGATAATTTTTAATGATATAAATAGGCTACTTTATTATAAAGTAGCCTATTTATATAAAAATAAGCATTTATATTGTCAATTAAATGGAGGATTATGATATAATGTCTTAGATAATGATTTAAAGTAAACAATATAATTTTAAACGGTAGATTAATGAATTGAATTGTTTAATATATATTCTTAAAAATGATTTTTAATAAAAATTATTAAGATACATAATATATAATAAAATTATTTATATAAAAATATTGTATGGTTATTTTTCCCATGTGAATTATTTTGAAAAATATGATAAAATATTGCAGATATAGATAATTAACGGACTTTTAAATTAGTTAAAAGTATGTATATTTTTAAATAAAATTACTAATGA
>NZ_JAGHFM010000144.1 GCF_017888745.1 Terrisporobacter sp.
CAGTGTTTGATGATAGGGGTGTAAACAAAGAGTGTGCTTGCGGATTCTTAGAAAGATTTGAAGATGCATATTTATCAGAAGTTAAGGAGTTTGTTGATTGTGTATTAAATAATAGAAAACCAGAAGTCACTGTTGAAGATGGAGTATTATCTACAGTAGTTGGATATGCATGTAAGGAATCATTTGAAACTGGCGCATTAGTTGATGTGAAATATGTAGACTAGTTTAGTAATACAAAATTAAATACTTTGCATCAAGGTATTTATTCTAATAAATTATAAAACTTGATAATGTATAAATTTAAATGTAATAGATACTAGATAACAATATATTAGTGATCCGATTAACCTGGTAAAGTCTGGCGATTACTAGATGAAATATTCTACTTCTTGTAGAAAAATAAAAAGATAGAGAGGATAGATTTAAATGGATAAAACAGTTAACACGGCTAAAAAAAATGAATTCCTAAAGATACCATTTATAACAAAGTTCGCATATGGTTGTGGGGATGTTGCTTGTAATATCAGTTTTGGTGTAGTTGGAACATTTCTTACTTTATTTTATACTGACTATATAGGAATTTCAGCAGCTGCAATTGGTACGATAATGCTTATATCTAGAATTTTTGATGGTGTATCTGATGTTATTATGGGATATATTGTATCACATACAAAGTCAAAATATGGTCAGTCAAGACCGTGGATTCTTTGGACAGCAATACCTTATACAATTTCGATTATATTACTATTTACTGTTCCGAATACATCTTCAACACTTCAGCTTATTTATATATTCGTAACCTACAACTTAAGTACAACAGTAATGTATACAGCTGTAAATCTTCCTTATGGAAGTCTTTCTGCAATGCTTACTCGTGATCAAGAAGAGAGAGATATGATATCTATATTCCGTATGGCAATGTCTCCTTTTGGACGTATAGCCATATCTATTTTTACAATGCCTATAGTTAAACTTTTAGGAAATGATCAAAGAGCGTGGGTTATTTCAATTTCAATTTGGGCTGTTGTAGCACTTTTCCTTCTTTTATTCTGTTTTCTTAAATGTGAGGAAAACGTTACTGTAACAGAAAGAAGTGATAAGAAAAAAGAAGGCAAGGGAAAAGAAACATTAAAAGCTCTTTTTACAAATCAGTATTTTTGGATGGCAGGAGTTTTATGGATGGCACAAAATGCTACAATTGGTATAACAGGCTTGATGCTTCCATACTATTGTAAATATATATTCCAAAATGAAACTTGGATGTATAGTACTCTTTATTTCTGTGAATTTGTAACAGTTATCATAGGTGTAATGATTTGTCCTATTTTCATGAAACGTTTTGGAAAAAGAAACATAGTTCTTGCAGGAGCAGTTATTGGAGTAGCTGCACAGTTTATTTTTATGTCAAATCCATATAGTTTTGAGTTGGCACTTGCTACAGCAATACTTCGTGGTATAGGTTGTTCACCTCTTAATGCATGTGTATTTGGAATGCTTAATGATGCTGTTGAATTTGGTCATTGGAAATCAGGATTACGTCAAGAAGCTTATATTTTCTCGGCAGGTTCTGTTGGAAGTAAAGTAGCTCCTGGTGTTACAGGTGCTATTGTTACAGGTCTTATGACAATGAGTGGTTATATAAGTTCTACAAGTGGTAGTGCTGTTCAGCCTCAGTCGGCTCTTGATACTATTGTTAGCATTTATTCATATGGACCATTAATTGTTTGGGCTATTATAATCTTTGTTATGTTATTCTATAAACTTGATAAAATTTATCCAACAATTATGGCTGAGCTTGCTGAGCGTGAATCAAGAGGAGAATGTTAACTATAATAAAATAAAATTACTTAATTAATAGATTACATAAATCAGATATTAAATAAAATACTCCTTTTATGAAAGATAGTTAAAATAATAAACTATCTTTATGAAAGGAGTACTTTTATATATTAATAAATTGCAATTTAGTAAATACCATTGCATAAAATCAGATTCTAATGATTAACAGTATTTTATAGATATATTCGAGAAAATGAAATGACTTAGTCCAGTATAATATGAAAAAAGTATAAAAATGTAGATTATAACTTCTTTAATAATGTGGGATAGATATACAGGAGCATTTGCAAATAAAATGAAATAGTTTGCTAGGACTATGGAACATAATGAAGAGCCTAGTGTAACTGGATTAGATGGACTATACCCAGTTCTTATGGCAGCTGCAGCTACAAAATCTCAAAGAGAAGGAAGACCAGTTAAAATTGAGGAGGTAGAATAATGTTAAAAAGCGCATGTATAGAAACTTTATTTACAGAATTACCTTGGTGTGAAAGATTTAAAGCTGCAAAAGAAGCAGGTTTTGATTATATAGAATTCTGGGGATGGGAAGATAAAGATTTAGATGAAATTATTAAATTAGCTGAAGAAGCAGATATAAAAATAGCAGGATTTAATGGAGATTCAATATATTCTTTAGTAGATCCAAGTCATGAAGAACCTTATATGGATTATTTAAAAAAATCTATTGAAGTAGCTAAAAAGATAGGAGCAGAAAGCTTAACAATACATTCAAATGGATTAGGTGATGGAGGTATAGTAATTAATCACTATGATAAACTTTCTCATACTATAAAATTATGCTCTATGTTTAAAATGCTTGAAAAATCAGCTAAACTTGCTGAAGAAGAAGATATACTTTTAAATCTTGAGGGGTTAAATATAACAACAGATCATGTTGGTAATTTTTTAGAAAATACTCAAATGGCTGCTGAAATGATAAGATTAATAGATTCTCCTAAATTAAAAATATTATATGATGTTTACCACATGCAACTTAATGAAGGCAGAATATGTGATACTTTAACTAAATATATAGATACAATAGGTCATATACACATTGCAGATG
>NZ_JAGHFM010000145.1 GCF_017888745.1 Terrisporobacter sp.
ATACAGTGGCTTAGACGAAGTAAATTTTTTATTAAGTGTGATTTATTTCTCGTAAGTCACAATATAACTATTAACTATTATTGTATTATATCTTTGAGTTATTTTTTGATTTCATAATGTAGTAATATATAATGAGGATATAATTAATATTATAGAAACTAGATGATATTAATAACTTAGATTTTGTTATTTACTATAAATTATTATGATAATATAATATAGAATGTCTAAAAAATAATACAAACTATAAGTAACTATATATATTAGAGGAAATTTATTTAAACCTACTAATATATTAAAGTAGAGTTTAGAAAAAGAGGTGATATTTTGCAAAATACATTTAAATTAGATGAAGAAAATAAAAAGTTTTATAAAACTTTAATTATGTTATGTGTACCAATTATAATACAAAATTTAATATCAAGTTTAATTAACATGATAGATACTGTAATGGTTGGAGGATTAGGAGAAATATCAGTGGCGTCCATTGGTATTGCTAATCAATATTTCTTTTTATACAATATGGCATTGTCAGGAATAATTGGTGGATCAGGTATATTTATAGCACAGTTTTATGGAAAAGATGATAAAGCTAATATTAGAAGAATTACAGGATTGAGTACAATATTTGCTGTAGCTTTAGGTTTAATATTTTTAGTAATAGCTATTTTTTCGCCAAGATTTATAATTAATTTCTTCACACATGATGAAGAGGTAATAAAAATTGCTATAGATTATTTTTCTATAATAGGATTTTGTTATCCGATTATTGCAATAAGTAATGTATTTAGTATGGGTTCAAGAAGCATTAGAAATCCTAAGTTAGGTATGATATGTAGTTCAATATCCCTTGTTGTAAATATAATTTTAAACTATGCATTTATATTTGGAAAATTTGGAATGCCTACTATGGGTGTAAGAGGTGCTGCATTGGCTACAGTTGTAGCTAGAGTAGTAGAGCTAGTTTTATTGATAAGCTATGTTTATTTTATAAAAAATGATTATGAATTAAGATTTACTTTCAAGGACATAAAATCAATTAATAAAGAATTATCAAAAGCCTTCGTATCAAAGACTATACCTATTTTTTTCAATGATACACTTTGGGCATTTGGAACAGTTTTATATGCCATTGCATATTCAAAGGCTGGTACCTCAGCAATTGCAGCAAGTCAAATTGCTAGCAGTACAGGAAATTTCTTTATAATGACAGCGGTATGTGTTGCAATAGGATCTTCAATTATGATAGGTAATGAATTGGGGGCAGATAACATAAAAAAGGCTATACTTTATGCTAAAAAGTTTGCTGTTTTGGTATCTTTAGTGGGAGCTATTTTTGGTGGTTTGCTAATTCTTTCCATACCAATACTTTTAAAAGTATTTAGTGTGTCAGAAGCTCTTGCACCAGATATAAGAAAGATATTTATTGTGATGGGATTACTTATGATTCTTAAAACTTTTAATACTTTTATAATAATTGGTGTTCTTAGAAGTGGAGGAGATGCTAAGTATGCATTGGCTTTAGAAATGGGATGTATGTGGTTAGTTTCTTTACCTATAACATTTTTTGCTGCATATCATGGTGTACCTATTTATATATTGGTGGCTCTTACTTATACAGAGGAAGTGGCTAAGTTTATTTTTGGAGTACCGAGGGCGCTATCTAAGAGATGGGCTAATAATATTGTGAAAGATATGTAAAGTAATAGATGATTTAAGCTTCATTTTTCTTGTATTTATCAAGAGAAATGAAGCTTATTTTTAATTTATAGTTGAATAAGAAAATCGTTTATTGAAAAAGTAATAAAACTTTATAAATAAATGTGAAAAATCACTAAAAATGTTAAATGTCATATAAATTAATGCGAAAGTTCTTAATAGGGAAAACGTATTGCTGGCAAAAATATTCTCTGATAACATAAAAACATAAAATCAAAACACAAACTAAGGGGGATATTATCATTATGATGCAGAAGATTCAAAAATTTGGTGGGGCTATGTTTACTCCAGTTTTACTATTCGCTTTTGCGGGGATTGTTATAGGTGTGGGGACTTTATTTACCACTGAAGCAGTCATGGGCTCATTAGCAGCTACAGATACAATGTGGTTCAAATGTTGGAACGTTGTATTGCAAGGTGGTTGGACAGTATTTAATCAATTGCCATTATTATTTGTAGTCGGTCTTCCAATAGGAATGGCTAAGAAACAAAATGCAAGATGTTGTATGGAAGCACTTGTGCTTTACTTAACATTTCATTATTTTTTAAGTACAATTCTATCTCAATGGGGATATGTATTTGGTGTTGATTTTGCAGCAGAAGTTGGTGGAACTAGTGGTCTTACTATGATTGCTAATATTAAAACTTTAGATATGGGAATGATTGGTGCTTTAGCTATATCTGGAATCGTTATTTACTTACATAATCGTTTTTTTGATACTGAATTACCTGAATGGTTAGGAACATTTAGTGGTTCAACATTTGTATTTATGATAGGATTTTTCGTACTTATTCCAGTTGCTATTTTAGCCGCTTTTGTATGGCCTAAAATACAATTGGGAATGTTAGCATTCCAAGGATTTGTAAAAGGTGCAGGTGCACTTGGAATTTGGGTATTTGTATTCTTAGAAAGAGCCTTAATTCCATTTGGATTACATCATATTTTATACTCACCATTCTGGTATGATAATGTATTAGTTCCTGGTGGTCTTTATTCTTACTGGGCTACTATGTTACCAGAACTTGCATCATCAAGTGCATCACTAGCATCAATGGTTCCTGAGGCTGGATTCTCATCAACAGGATTTTCAAAAATATTTGGATGTGCAGGTGTAGCATTGGCATTTTATGCAACTGCAAAACCTGAAAAGAAAAAGAAAACTCTTGGATTATTAGTTCCAATAACTTTAACAGCAATATTCTGTGGTGTTACAGAACCAATAGAATTTACTTTCTTATTTGTTGCTCCATGGCTGTTTATAGTACATGCTTTACTTGCAGCAACACTTTCAACTGCTATTTATCTTGCAGGTGTTGTAGGAATTCATGCAGGTGGTGTAATAGAAATGGCATCTTTAAACTGGATTCCATTAATGGCTAATCACTGGCAACAATATTTAGCAATGCTAGGTATAGGTTTAGTATTTACAGTAATCTGGTTTGTTGTATTCAAATTCCTAATAATAAAATTTGATGTGAAAACTCCAGGTAGAGAAGATGATGATGAAGATGTTAAATTCCATACAAAATCTGATTATAAAGAAAAGAAAAATGGTACTGATGAAAAATATGCATTTGCCAAAGCTATATTAGAAGGCCTAGGGGGAGCAGGTAATATAGTTGATGTAACAAACTGTGCAACTCGTTTAAGAGTTAATGTAAAAGATCCAAGTATATGTAAAAATGATGGATATTTTAAATCAATAGGAGCACATGGATGCTCTGCTAATGGAAAATCAATCCAAGTAATAGTAGGATTAAAAGTACCAAAAGTAAGAGATGATTTTGAAAAATTATTATCAACAGGAAGTTCTGAAAGTATATAATAAGAAAATAATAAGATAATGTGTAAATTAAGGTTATATTAATTCAGAAAGTAGGAGAAAAAATGAGCAAATCTACATTAATAAAAAGCAAAAAAAATATAATAAACAAAGAACATATAAATTCATTGAATAAGTATTATAATATTGCCAAAATATTACTTACTTTAACACCTTTTATGAGTTTGATGTATATATCTATGGAATCTGCCAAGGTAGGCTTACCTATGTCAGAAGTAATACAATCAAACCCAAAACTTACAATAATATTTTTAGTATCTATGGTAAATCCTTTTATAGCGTATTTACTAACATTTATCCAAAAGAAAATAGATGAAAATGATATTGAATATGCAGTAACAAATTTATCTATATTTGTAATAGCTGAGATACTACTACAAAATGTGTTATATGCTATTTTATTTGGATTTATTTTACATAAAACTCTTAAAGTTTATAATAGAACTCTTAAAAAAAGTTTTGAAGTGAAATTAAAAGATGGATTTTTGATGACTAATTCAGGGAGTTTAGTTGTTATATTTTTAGCTGGAATTTGTTTATTTGCTACTATAAGAATTAATATGTAGAGAAGAAAATATTAAAAGCATGGTACCTATTAGGTATCATGCTTTTTTTATTTCCAATTGATCACTTAATCAACGGGTAAAGTCGTTGTCGACATGAAGTGGAGTGCCTACGCAGTGACTTAAGCGAAGCGAATTTTGAGCAACGGACGAAGTCGTTGGCGATATGAAGTGGAGCGCCCACGCAGTGGCTTAAGCGAAGCGAATTTTTTATGTGAAAAATTACAAAAAATGTTATAAAAAACAGTTAGACAAACCGTTTCCCTAAAGGATCCAAACATATTGTAATAGTTTTTTAGGGAGTGTACTATGTACTCATAAAGGAAATAAAAAATAAAAAATGGGGGAAATAAAAAATGGAAAATAAAAAATATTCAGTTACAGTAGCAGGTGGAGGTAGTACATTTACACCAGGGATAGTATTAATGTTATTAGAAAATATGGACAGATTTCCAATTCGTTCAATTAAATTTTATGATAACGATGCTGAGAGACAAGAAATAGTAGCAAAAGCTTGTGAAATACATTTAAAAGAAAATGCACCAGAAATAGAATTTACATATACAACAGATCCAGAAGTAGCTTTCAGTGATATAGATTTCGTATTAGCACATATTCGTGTAGGGAAATATGCAATGCGTGAAAAAGATGAAAAAATACCATTAAAATATGGTGTAGTAGGACAAGAAACTTGCGGACCAGGAGGAATAGCTTATGGAATGCGTTCAATAGGAGGAGTTATAGAAATACTTGACTATATGGAACAATATTCACCAAATGCTTGGATGTTAAACTATTCAAATCCAGCTGCAATAGTAGCCGAAGCAACAAGAAGATTAAGACCAAATTCAAAAATATTAAATATATGTGACATGCCAATAGATTTAGAAGAAAAAATGGCTCATATGTGTGGATTAAGTTCAAGAAAAGAAATGCAAGTAGGTTATTATGGATTAAATCACTTTGGATGGTGGCATAAAATATATGACAAAGAAGGAAATGATTTAATGCCACAAATAAAAGAACATGTAGCAGTAAATGGGTTTGCAGATGCTTTATCAGATACTAATCAACATGTTGACCAAAGCTGGAGAGAAACTTTCACAAAAGTAAAAGATGTTTATGCAGTTGATCCAACAACTATACCAAATACTTACTTAAAATATTATTTATTCCCAGATTACGTTGTAGAACATTCTAATAAAGAATATACAAGAGCAAATGAAGTTATGGATGGAAGAGAAAAACAAGTATTTGGAGCTTGTAAAGATATAATAGAAAAAGGTACAAGCAAAGATGGTGGATTTGAACCAGATGTACATGCTTCATACATAGTTGATTTAGCTTGTGCACTTGCTCAAAATACAAATGAAAGATTCCTTCTTATAGTTCCAAATGAAGGTGCTATAGAAAACTTTGATAGAACAGCAATGGTTGAAATACCTTGTATAGTAGGTA
>NZ_JAGHFM010000146.1 GCF_017888745.1 Terrisporobacter sp.
AACATATTTTGAATGTTAAAATATTTTATTTACAAAATAAAAGACATGTTATAGAATGAATATTAGCAAAAAAGTTTAAGGAGGTATAATTATGAGAAATACAAAAAAAATAACAATAATATTATTATCAATGGTAGTTTTAATTTCATCAATAATTGGATTTAATTCATTATATCCATCTAAACCAAATACCAATGATAAGGAAAGATTAAATGTAGAAAATCAAATAGATTACATAAAAGATATAGCTTTAGAACCACATTCAATATTTGATTACAAAGAGCATGAAAGAGTAAGAAATTATTTGATAGATGAATTTAAAGAGTTAGGATTAGAACCTAAAATATATACATATGAAGATGTTTATGTAGAAAGAAGTAAGACAAAAGAAGATTTAAAAAATATATATGTAGAAATTAAAGGTAAATCAGACTCATATATAATGCTATCAACACATTATGACTCATCAAGAGCAAAACCAGAAAGATATGCTGAGAAAGATGGATCAAAAGGTGCAGCTGACGCAGGTTATGGTCTTTCTACTATATTAGAAACTGTAAAAACAATAAAAGAAAATAATGTAGAATTAAATAATGGTATAAAAATACTTATAACAGATGGGGAAGAATACGGATTATTAGGTGCAAAAGAAGCAGTTAAAGAAAAAGAAATATTTGAAAATGTTAACTATTTAATTAATATAGAAGCTAGAGGAACTAAAGGGCCAGCTATTATGTTTGAAACAAGTCCAAACAACTCAAGAGTAATGGAATTATATGATAGTAGTTATAAACCATTTTCATATTCTATAACACCAGAAATATATAAGTTACTTCCAAATGGCACTGATTTTACTGAGTTTTTAGGTATAGGTATAAATGGAATTAACATAAGTGTACTTGATGGATTAGAAAATTATCATACACCAAATGATAGTGTAGAAAATATAAATAAAAAATCATTACAGCATTATGGAGATCAAGTATATCCTATAGTTAAAGAGTTTGTAAGTAATGAGAAATACTCAGATGCTAATGCTTTAAATGGTGGTAATGACTCAATATTCTTTATAATAGGAAATGTATTTGTAAAGTATTCAAAAACTATAAACTATGTACTTTTAGCCTTAATAGGTGGATTAATATTATTCTTAAATAATAAGTTTGGTATAAAAAGTATATTAAAATCATTAAAATATACATTTATAAACTTATTATATACTGTTATGACTATGGTAATTGGATTTGGTGTTTCAAAAATTGCAGCATTAATAAATGGAAGAGAGTTTAAACTTACATATTTACCTATTATAAAATTTGAAAACACTATATTTATAATTTGTATAATTTTAGCAGTAATTGGATATATACTTGTCATAAGAAAAACAAGTAATAATTTTGAAGAAAAAAATGAATATACAATAGGATCTTTATTGCTATTATTCATATTATCAATAATATTTACAATAGCTTTACCAGGTGGAAGTTACTTATTTGTATTCCCTGCACTTTTAATCAGTTTATTTGTAAGTATAAATGAAGTTTTTGAAAAAAGTGATATATCTTGTATTATGTTAATACCAATAGCTTTAATATTAATACTGTATGTACCAACAGTATACTTATTTAAATGCGCTCTTACTTTTGGAGCTTTATGTGTATTTATGTTGTTTGTAATGATAGCAACATTATCAGTAGTATGTTCTTGTGTTAATATAAAAACATTATTAAATCAAAAATATAAAAATACGAAATTAAAATATAATTTATAATTTTTGAGCTAGAGAATATGTTATTCTCTAGTTTTTTATATTGTACCGCGTTTATAATATATATGATTTATCATAAATAAATTATTTTTTTATTGTAAGAAAATCGTGTGTTATTTGTTTTATAGATAAATATAATTTCAAACATATTAATTTTGAGCAACGGTTGAAACCATTGGTGATATGAAGTGGAGCATCTACTTTAGCATATCAAATTTTTTCTTGTAGCTACACTATCATTTGTGACGTTATAAGCTAGCATTTTATTAATAAAATATTATAAATTATTGGTGAATTAAAAAGGCAATCTTTTAAATTCAATAAAAAATTATATAAAAAGAGTTGACTTTTTGATTTGAATATAATATATTTTGAATATCGAATAATTAATTTATAATTCTAGTCTCATAGAAAAGAGATTAATTTTTTTTACAATATATTTTGAAAATCAAAATGTATTAATATCAAATGATAAGGAGAAACATATGAAAGAGGTAATTATAGGAGGTGTTGGAAAGTATATTCCTTCTAAAAAGGTCACTAATAATCACCTTAGTGAGATTGTAGATACTAATGATGAATGGATATTTTCAAGAACAGGAATAAAAAGTCGTTATATATCTACAGGAGAAGATACATCATATATGGCTGCGATGGCTTGTGAAAAGGCGATTAAAGAAGCAAAAACATCTGCACTGGATATTGATTTAATTGTTTTGGCAACTTGCACTCCAGACATGTTTACTCCATCTACAGCTTGTATAGTACAAAGTATTATAGGTGCTAAGAATGCAGTTGCTTTTGATATAAGTGCAGCTTGCTCTGGATTTATATTTGCCTTAGATTTAGCTAAGTCACTTATGAAGATGCATAACTATAAGCATGCTTTAGTGGTAGGTGCTGAAAATTTATCTAAATTTATTGATTGGCAAGATAGATCTACTTGTGTTTTATTTGGAGATGGAGCAGGAGCAGTAGTTTTATCTAGAAGCGAATCATCAGGTCTAGGAAATTCTTTTTGCAAATCAGATGGAGACAAATGGAGTTGCATAACGATAGAAGGAAGTGATATAGATAGTCCTTTTGTAGATAGTAAAACAATAAGAGAATCAAAGTTAAAAATGAATGGAAATGAAGTCTTTAAATTTGCTACATCTACAATTGTAAAGTCTATAAATAAAATGCTAGAAGAAAATAACTTATCACTTGAAGATATTGATTACATAGTACCTCATCAAGCTAATATAAGAATTATTGAGTATGCTGCTAAAAAATTAAAGTTACCAATAGAAAAATTTTATACAAATATTCACGAACATGGAAATACATCAGCAGCATCAATACCAATGGCTTTAAGCGATATGTATGAAGAAGGTTTATTGAAAGAAGGTAATAAAATTATATTAGTTGGTTTTGGAGCAGGACTTACATATGGAGCAACTATTATAAATTGGTCTATATAAATAAAATAAATAATTAAAAGGTAAATAAGAAAATTTAAGTTTAAAAGATTTAACTAAGATAACTAAGATAAGTAAGTTGAAACAAAACTAACTAATAAAAATAATTTAAAATAATAAATAAAATTTATGGAGGAAAATAAAATGATATTTGAAAAATTACAAGAAATAATGGAAGAAAATTTATCAGTGGAGAAAGATGAAATAACATTAGATTCTACATTTGAATCTTTAGGGATTGATTCATTAGATACATTCCAATTAGTAATAGAAATAGAAGAGCAATTTGGAATAGAAGTTGACTCTCCAGAAAATATGAAGAGTATAAGAGATGTAGTAAATTACATAGAAGAAAAAACAAAAGAAAAAGTAAAATAAGAAGAAGTACTTGCAGGAGGATTTATGGAAAGTTCAAGGATAACAGAATTACTTAATATAGAATATCCAATTATTCAAGGCGGTATGGCGTGGATATCAGATGCTACTTTAGCAGCAGCGGTTAGTGAAGCTGGAGGACTTGGAATTATAAGTGGAGTAGGTAATACAGAAGATGTAAAAGCTGAAATACAAAAAGCTAAGTCACTTACTAACAAGCCTTTTGGGATTAATGTTATGCTTATGAGAGATAATGTTGATGAAATCGCTAAATTAGTATGTGATGAAAATGTAGCTGTAGTTACCACTGGAGCAGGTAGCCCTGGTAAGTATATAGATAATTGGAAAAAAAATAATATAAAAGTAATACCTGTTGTCCCTTCTGTAGCAATTGCAAAGAGAATGGAAAAATTCGGTGCAGATGCAGTAATCGTAGAAGGGATGGAAGCAGGAGGACATATTGGCCAATTGACAACTATGAGTTTAGTCCCACAAGTTGTAGATGCTGTTGATATTCCTGTTATAGCAGCAGGAGGGATAGGTGATGGAAGAGGAATTGCTGCATCATTTATGCTTGGAGCATGTGGAGTACAAATGGGAACTAGATTTTTAGTATCAAAGGAATGTAAGATACATGAAAATTATAAAAATAGAGTATTAAATGCAAAAGATATAGATACTGAAGTTACAGGAACATCGACATCTCATCCAGTTAGAGTACTAAGAAATAAACTAACTAGAGAATATATAAAGTTAGAAAAATCTAATGGAAGTCCAGAAGACATAGAAGCTTTAGGAAAAGGAGCTTTAAGAAGAGCTGTAGTTGATGGTGATATTAATAATGGTAGTGTGATGGCGGGTCAAATAGCAGGACTTGTTAGTAAGAAGCAAAGTTGCAAAGAAATTATAGATGAATTAATAGGTGAGTTAGAAGAATTACTTGGGAGGGTTTTTAATGAATAATAAAATTGCTTTTCTTTTCCCAGGTCAAGGTGCACAATATCTAAATATGGGAAAAGATTTATATGAAAATATAGATAGTTGTAGAGACATATTTGATAAAGGTGAAGAAATTCTAGAGATGCCTATAAAAGAGTTAATATTTAATGGTTTACAAGAAGAACTTACAAGAACAAAAAATAATCAGCCTGCAATATTACTTACATCTTTAGCTTGTCAAAAAGCTTTAGAAGAAGAAGGTATTGAAGCTGATTATACAGTGGGACTATCTTTAGGAGAATATGGGTCATTGATTTATGGCGGAGGATTATCTTTTGAAGATGGAATGAAACTTATAAAAAAAAGAGCTGAAATAATGGACTCTGCAATTAGATCAGATGAAGGGACTATGGCCGCTGTCCTAAAATTAAGTAATGAAAAAGTTGAGGAACTAATAGAAAGAGCTGGGGAGTTTGGTATTGTTGAAGGTGCTAATTATAATTGTCCAGGTCAAATAGTTATATCAGGAGAGAAAAAAGCAATTAAAGAAAGTATGAAAATTGCAAAAGAATTAAAGGGGTTAGTAGTTCCTCTTAAAGTTAGTGGACCATTTCATAGTTCTATGTATGAAAAAGCAAGTTATGAATTTTATGAGGAATTAAAAAAAGTTAATTTCAAAGATTTAAAAAAGGTAGTTTATTCTAACGTTAAGGGGGAACCTTACGATAAAAATGATGATATAAAAGAATTATTAAGATTACAAATAATGTCTTCTGTTCTTTTTGAAAAGAGTATAAGAGATTTAAAAGAAAAAGGAGTAGATACTTTTATAGAAGTAGGCCCAGGAAAAACATTATCTGGATTTGTAAAGAAGATAGATGAAGATGCAAAGGTTTATAACGTAGAAGATATGCAATCTTTAAAAGAAACTGTAGAAAGTTTAAATCTTGAAAAAGTTAATATATAGAATATATTTTCAATTATAAATGCTAATTTTTATGGAGGAAAATTAATGTTACAAGGAAAATGTGCAGTAATTACAGGTGCTTCTAGAGGCATAGGTAGAGAAATAGCGCTTCAATTCGCCAAAGAAGGAGCTAATATAGTACTTAACTATAGAAGTAGTGAAGAAGAAGCACTTGAATTAAAGAAAGAATTAGATAAATTAGGATCTAATACTTTGATAATCAAAGCAGATGTAAGTAACTTTGATGAAGCAGAGAATTTAATAAAGGAAGCTAAGAATACTTTTGGAAAAGTTGATATATTAGTAAATAATGCAGGAATAACTAAAGATACGTTACTAATACGAATGAAAGAAGAAGATTTTGATAAGGTAATAGAAGTTAACTTAAAAGGTGCATTTAACTGTTTAAGAGCAGTTTCTCCAATAATGATTAGACAAAAAGAAGGAAAGATAATAAATATGTCTTCTGTTGTAGGAGTTGTTGGAAATGCAGGTCAAGTAAATTACTCAGCATCTAAAGCGGGAGTGATAGGAATGACAAAATCTCTAGCTAGAGAAATTGGAAGTAAAAATATAAATGTTAATGCAATAGCTCCAGGATTTATAGATACAGATATGACTAAAGTATTAAGTGAAGATCAAAAGAAAAATATAATTTCTGGTGTACCTCTTAAAAGATTAGGTCAAGTAGGAGATATAGCAAATCTAGCTGTATTTTTAGCTAGTGATAAATCTAATTATATAACAGGTCAAGTTATCCATGTGGATGGCGGAATGGCAATGTAGGAGAAAGAATATGAGTAGAAGAGTAGTTATAACAGGAATAGGAGCCGTAACTCCTATTGGAAATAATGTTGACGAATTTTGGGCAAATGCTAAAAATGGTAAGCTAGGAATAGATTTTATAAAGTCTATAGATACTGACAATTTAGATGTAAAAATAGCTGGAGAAGTTAAAGATTTAAAAGTTGAAGATTATTTAGATAAAAAAGAAATGAGAAGATTAGATAAATTTACTCAATATGCCCTAATAGCAAGTGACGAGGCTGTAAAAAATTCTAAGCTTAATTTAGATGAAATAGATAAAAGTAGATTTGGTGTCATGGTAGGTTCTGGAATTGGTGGATTCCATACTCATGAATATGAGTTTTCAAATTTATTTAATAAAGGTCCAAAGAGAATATCTCCAATGTATATACCTATGACAATAATAAATGCAGCTGCTGCAAATATAGCTATAAAGTATGATGCAAAAGCTACTTGTACTTCAGCAGTAACTGCCTGTGCTACTGGTACAAATAATATAGGGGATGCATTTAGATACATAAAGCATGGTTATGCAGATGTCATGATAAGTGGAGGATGTGAATCATCTATAACTCCTATAGCAATAGCTGGATTTAATAATATGAGAGCTTTAAATTCTAATAATATCCCACAAAAAGCATCAACTCCATTTGATAAAGACAGGTGTGGTTTTGTTATGGGAGAAGGTGCAGGTATATTAGTTATGGAGAGTTTAGGTCATGCCTTAAATAGAAATGCTGATATAATATGCGAAATAGTAGGATATGGATCTACTTGTGATGCATATCATATAACTTCTCCAGATCCAAAAGGTGAAAGTGCATCAAAAGCTATGGAAGATGCTATAAAAGAAGCTAACATTGAACCTAGGCAAGTTTCATATATAAATGCTCATGGAACATCAACACCATACAATGATTTATTTGAAACAAGAGCTATTAAAAAAGTCTTTAAAGATGATGCTAAAAATATACCTATATCATCGACTAAATCAATGACAGGACATTTATTAGGAGCAGCTGGAGCAGTAGAATCAATTGCATGTATAAAGTCTTTAGAAGAAGGATATATACATCCAACTATAGGATACAGTGAAAGTGAAGAAGAGTTAGATTTAGATTATGTACCAAATGTAGGTAAAAAGTCAGATTTGAAATATGCATTAAACAACTCACTTGGATTTGGTGGTCATAATGCTTGTCTTTTATTTAAAAGATGGGAGTAATTGGAGGTAAATATGAATTTTAGTGAAATAAAAGAACTAATTAAATTAATAAATGACTCTGATTTATCTTATTTTGAAATCCAAGATGAAAAAGATTATATAAAAATGGATAAGTCTTTATCTAGAAACTATATCAATACTATAAATAATAATGATAATGTAGATACAAAAGCTTTTAGTAAATTAGCTATAACTGATACTTCAGATATTTTGCAGTTAGAAGACAAATCTACATTAATCTTAGAAAATAAATCAAGTGTATCTAATGATAATAATTTAAATAATGATGAAAATGATAGTGAGTTTGAATATATCAAATCACCTATAGTAGGAACTTATTATAAAGCTACATCACCTACATCGAATCCTTTTGTCACTGTTGGACAAAGGGTTAATAAAGGCGAAGTAGTCTGTATTATAGAAGCTATGAAACTTATGAATGAAATAAATGCAGAGTTTGAGTGTGAAATCGTAGATATATTAGGTGAAGATGGAATCATGGTTGAGTATGGTCAACCTTTATTCAAGGTAAGGAGAATATAAATGTTAGATATTAAAGAAATAAAGGAAATTTTACCTCATAGATATCCTTTTTTAATGATAGATAGAGTGGAAGAAGTGATAGAAGGTAAAAGTGCAAAGGGATATAAAAATATAACTATAAATGAAAATTTCTTCAATGGACATTTTCCTGATTATCCTGTAATGCCAGGAGTATTAATACTTGAAGCTTTGGCACAAATGGGGGCAATTTGTATACTTTCGATGGAAGATTTTAAAGGAAAAATCGGCTTCTTAGTAGGGGCTGATAAAGTTAGATGGAAAAAACAAGTTGTTCCTGGAGATAAATTAGATTTAGAAATAGAGATAATAAGATTAAAAGGAAGTATAGGAATTGGCAAAGGTAAAGCCACAGTAGATGATAAATTAGTCTGCGAAGGTGAGATAATGTTCGCTATTGGGTAGGTGTTATTATGTTAAAGAAAATACTTATAGCAAATAGAGGTGAAATTGCTATTAGAATAATTAGAGCTTGTAGAGAACTAGATATAAGAACTGTAGCAATTTACTCTGAAGGTGATAAAGATGCTCTTCATACACAAATGGCGGATGAAGCTATTTGTGTAGGTGGTCCTCTTACTAAAGATAGTTATTTAAATGTTACTAACATACTAAGTGCATGTGTATTAACTGGTTGTGAAGGTATACATCCTGGATTTGGATTTTTATCAGAAAATCCTAAATTTGCAAAGATGTGTGAAGAATGTAATATTAAGTTTATAGGACCTGATTTTGAAGTTATTGAGCTTATGGGAGATAAAGCAAAGGCGAGAAAAATTATGAAAAAAGCAAATGTGCCTGTAGTTCCAGGATATGAAGGTGAAATTAATTCATATGAACATGCACTTAAAATTTCAAATGAAATAGGATATCCATTGATGATAAAAGCAGCAGCCGGCGGTGGTGGTAAAGGTATCAGAATAGTAAGAGAACCTGGTGAATTTAAACATAATTATGAAGCGGCAAAGTTAGAGTCAAAAGCTTGTTTTGGAGAAGATAAATTATATATAGAGAAATATATAGAATGTCCACGTCATATAGAATTTCAAATACTTGCAGATGAATACGGAAATATAATTCATTTAGGAGAAAGAGAATGTTCTCTTCAAAGAAATAATCAAAAAGTGTTGGAAGAAGCACCTTCATGTTTTTTAGATAAATCTTTGAGAAATGAAATGGGTAAGGTAGCGGTTAGAGCTGCTAAGGCAGTTAATTATAAAAATGCAGGGACTATAGAATTTCTTGTTGATAAAAATGGGCACTTTTATTTTATGGAGATGAATACGAGAATACAAGTAGAGCACCCTATAACAGAAATGATAACTAATATAGATATCGTAAAAGAACAATTAAAAATAGCTTCTAATATGAAGTTAGATATTACTCAAGAAGATGTAAAAATCAATGGTCATGCTATAGAATGTAGAATAAATGCAGAAGATCCAAGTAATAATTTTAGACCATGTCCAGGTGTAATAAATGAACTATATGTACCTTCAGGACCAGGTGTAAGAGTTGATAGTGCAATTTATTGTGGATATGAAATACCTCCTTATTACGATTCTATGATAGGAAAATTAATAACATTTGGTGACGATAGGGAAAATGCTATTATAAAAATGAAAAGAGCATTAGATGAATTTGCTATAGGAGGAGTTATAACTAATATAGATTTTCAATACGAAATACTAGAGCATGAAGATTTTATTAATGGAGATTACAATACTTCATTTATAGAGACGAAGTTGGTGAATAATAATGCTTAAAAATTTATTTAGAAAAAGAGAGTATATAACAGTTAGTACTAGGGATTTAAATGAAAATTCCAATATACCGAACATACCAAATGGTAGATGGATTAACTGTGATAAGTGTAAAAATATAATATATAAAGATGATTTAGAAAAAAATTTAAACATATGCACAAATTGTGGTTATCATTTTAAGATTTCAGCTTTAGAGAGAATAAATCAAATTTTTGATGAAAATAGTTTTTATAAATTATTTACAGATATAACTTCAGGTAATCCTTTGGGATTTGAAGGATATGAAGAAAAATTACAGCAAAATAAAAATAAATCAAAGCTAGATGAAGGTGTTGTAACTGGAGTAGGTAGCATAAACTTAAAAAAAGTCTGTGTTGCTATTATGGATAGTAATTTTATGATGGGAAGCATGGGTTGTGCAGTAGGTGAAAAAATAACTAGAATTATTGAACATGCTACACAAAATAAGTTACCTCTTATAATATTTAGTGCATCCGGTGGTGCTAGAATGCAAGAAGGTATTCTTTCTTTAATGCAAATGGCTAAAACGTCTGTAGCTATTGGAAAACATAATAAAGCAGGACTATTATATATAAGTGTAATTACTAATCCTACTACGGGAGGAGTCACTGCTAGCTTTGCTATGCAAGGGGATATTATAATAAGTGAGCCTAATGCAGTTGTAGGATTTGCAGGAAGACGTGTCATAGAAAATACTATAAATGAAAAACTACCTGAAGATTTTCAAAGTGCTGAGTTTGCCTTAGAAAAAGGATTTATAGATGCTATAGTATCAAGAAAGGATTTAAAAAACTATTTATCTAAAATACTTAGCTTACATGAGGTGGTGGAATATGCAAAATAATGAAGAGTTAATCTGGAATAAGGTAAGTCTTGCTCGACATAAAGATAGACCTAATGCTAGGTTCTATATAGAGAACATATTTGATGAATTTATAGAGTTTCATGGAGATAGATCTTTTAGAGATGATAAAGCTATAATCGGTGGTATAGGTAAAATTAATTGTTTTAATGTTACAGTTATTGGTATAAATAAAGGTAAGAATACTAAAGAAAATATAGATTCAAATTTTGGTATGGTTCACCCAGAAGGTTATAAAAAGTCTTTAAGATTGATGAAGCAAGCTGAAAAATTTAAAAGACCGATTATTTGTTTTGTGGATACTCCAGGGGCATTTTGTGGAATCGGTGCTGAAGAAAGAGGTCAAGGTCATGCTATTGCTCAAAATCTAATTGAAATGAGTAATTTAAAAACACCAATTATATCTATCATAATAGGAGAAGGAGGAAGTGGAGGAGCCTTAGCTTTAGCTCTTGGAGATAAAGTATATATGATGGAAAACTCTATTTATTCCATATTATCTCCAGAAGGATTTGCTTCGATATTATGGAAAGATGTAAGTAAAGCTAAAAAGGCTGCTTACTCTATGAAAATAACATCACAAGATTTAGAGAAATTTAATATAATTGATGGGATAATAAAAGAACCTAAAAATGGAGCCCATGAAGATCCTGAATTATCAGCTAATAGCATAAAAGCGTATATTTTAAAAGACTTAGAGGAATTAATAAATATAGATTATGATGAATTATTGAATAATAGATATGATAAGTTCAGAAATATGGGTAAATAGTAGTAATTATTACAAACAATTACTATAAATTTGATATAATACATAGTATCAATTGAATTTATTTAAGAAATTTATTATAATACATTTAAAATAAGAAATATGGAGAGCGGATACTATGAAAAATTCAGCAGAAGAGATATTAAACAGGCTATTAGTGCAATTATTTAATGATATTTTGCATATTGAAGAAAAAGCTATGAAAAATACGGAGTTTACTGATCTATCTATAACAGAAATTCATACAATAGAAGCAATAGGAACAGAGGGCAATAGAACTATGGGAGAAATTGCTCATGATTTAAGAATAACTGTTGGTACTCTTACTACAGCAATAAATAGACTAATTAAAAAGGGATATGTGGAGAGAAAGAGAATAGAAGAAGATAGAAGAGTAGTACTTGTAAGCTTAACTGAGAGTGGGAAAGCAGTTTTTCTTACTCACAGTGTATTCCACAAAGAAATGATAGATGAAATACTTGAAAATTTCCAAGGTGAAGATTTGGAAGTTTTAAATAAGATACTTGAAAAAGCAATAAGGTTCTTTGAAAGAAAATATCAAAGCTTCCAGTAGGAGGCTTTTTTACATACAAGGAATTTATATTGAGGTTGCAGATATGAGCAAAGCGAATTTTGAGCAACGGACGAAGCCGTTGGTGACATAAAGTGGAGTGCCCACGAAGTGCTTAAATGAAGTTAATTTTTTATATGTTTCAATAATAAACAAGGGATGGACTTTATATAAGAGTCATCCCTTTAATTTTTGTGTAAGCTAAATTAATAATTTAAAATATTTTAATATATTTAAAAATAAGATTATATTTCACTTGTTAAGTCATTAATAACTTCTTCAACAGATGATAATGAATTTATTTTATAAGCATCAGCACCACAAAATAGTAAGGCATTATCTATATTTCCCTTTACTGCATTGATTAAGGCTAAAGATATGCAATATGGTGTATCTTTTGGTTTGCAAGGAATTAAACAGTTGTAGCATTTGCTTATTTTGGGTTTTGAAATGGTTATATTCTCGATAAATTTGTTTTTAATGGCCCTTCCTGGAAGACCTACAGGGCTTTTGACGATTACTATGTCTTCTTTATTTGCATTTACATATGTATTTTTAAAGTTATCATGAGCATCACACTCATAAGTAGCAACAAATCTAGTACCTACTTGAATACCTGACGCGCCCATATCAATATATTTTTTTACATCTGAACTAGAAGAAATTCCACCAGCAGCAATTACTGGAATATTTTTATTATATTTTTTTCCGTATTCATCAGCAATTTTTAATATGTAGCTAAATTCTTTATCATAATTAATAGAGTTTATATTATCTAAATCATCATTACTAAAACCTAAGTGACCACCAGCTTTTGGACCTTCAACTATTATTAAATCAGCTGTTGTATTATATTTTTTATCCCACATTTTAAGTATAACATTAGTAGCTTTAGCAGATGAAACTATAGGAGCAATTTTAGTAGAAGTATTATTAATTAAAGTAGGTAATTTCATAGGAAGTCCTGCTCCAGAAATAATGATATCACATCCTGCTTCTATAGATGTTTTTACATGAGATTCATAATTATTCATAGCCACCATAAGATTAACTCCTATGATACCATTATTAGATTTTTCTTTAGCTAATTTAATATGCTTTTTTAAAGCTCTTAAATTAGCTTCCAAAGTATTTGTTTCAAAATCAGGTTCATCAAAACCAATATTAACTCCAGATATTATTCCAATTCCACCTAATTTACTAACAGATGAAGCTAGATTTGATCTAGATATGCCTATACCCATGCCACCTTGAATTATAGGTATTTTTGCTACTAAGTTTCCAATTACTAATTCTTTCATAAAAATTCCTCCTTATTAGGCAAGGAAAATTTAAGTTTTAAAATATTTAATTAACTAAGATAAATAATATTATACTACATGATTAAGTAATAATCATCAACAAGAGCATAATAATAAGAATTTATTTTCTAGCAAATTTTTTATTTTAAGTAATTAATTTATAACAGTATTTTTTTTCTTTTTATTGTCAAAAATCTCATAAAAAGGATAAGGGGTGATTAAATGGCAAGAAGAAAAAAGCATGTATGTAATAAATTAATCAGAAAAAGAGTAAAGTACTTTTTTATAACATGTGTACTATTATTTACTTATCTTACATATAGAATATTTAATATTACTATTTTAAAAAATGAAGAGTATGAAAGTAAAATAGAAAGTCAAAGTATAGAAACAGTAAATTTAAATAGTGGAAGAGGAATTATATATGATAGAAATAATGTGCCCCTTACTGATAGTAAAAAAACTAAAGTATTATTAGTTCCTAAAAAAGTGGTGAGTGGAAATTTTTCTAACATATCTTTAATAAAAGACGCTACTAAATTAACGGAAGAAGATATTTATAAAGCAGTACAAAGCCAACTATCATCTGAGATTATAGAAATAGAAATAGATTATATTGATAATAGTAAAATAGAGGCATTAGAAGAAAAAGGAATATTAGTTAAAGAAAAAACTATGAGATACTCTGATGATAATTTATTGACTCACTTAATAGGATATGTAAAAAAATCAGAAAATAGTGGAGTAAGTGGTATAGAGAAGTATATGGATGATGAGTTAAAAGATAGCAATAAAAATTACGTATCAGTTTTCAAAGCTGGTCAAAATAAAGGTGGGCTAACATATTTAAAAGGAAGTGTAGAGAACATTTCACAAAATGAAGACAGTAAGCACTTAAAATTAACAATAGATTCTAAGATTCAAAATAATATTGAACAAATTATGGATAAAGAAGAAAATCCAAGTGCGGTAGTGATATCAGATATACAAACAGGTGAAATAATATCCATGTGTTCAAGACCTAATTTTAATCCAAATGATATATCTTCATACTCAAATAGTTCTAAAGGAGAGCTTCAAAATAGAGTTTTGTCAGTAACATATCCTCCTGGATCAGTTTTTAAACTAGTTGTGCTATTTGCGGCGTTAGATAATAATATTATAGATGAAAATTATATATATAACTGTACAGGAAGTACAAAGGTAGGATCAGGAGGAGAAGTTTTAAATTGTAACAACTTAACTGTTCATGGAAGGGAGACTTTGGAAGAGGCTGTGGCTAATTCTTGCAATACTGCATTCTATGACATTGCCAAAAGAGTTGGAAGTGAAAAAATATTTGATGCGATAAAAATATTACATCTTGATGAAAAGGTAGATATAGGAATTGAAGAAGAAAAAAATTCGAAGATTCCTAAAGATATAGCTCTTAGTAATTTAGCAATAGGTCAAGATAAAATTGAGTTTACTCCTCTTCAAATAAATCAGATGACTCAAATTATAGCTAATAATGGGACATACAAGCCATTATATGTATATGATAGTATAATAAATAACAATAAAGATATCTTAAAAACTTATAAAAGTAATAAAAAAGAAGAAATAATATCTCCATACACTATGACACAAATAAAAAGGTTGATGACGAGTGTTTCTTTAATAGGTACAGCAAAAACACTTTCTGATTTAGAAGGTGGATGTGGGGTTAAAACAGGAACAGCACAAAGTAGTCTAAATGGTAAACCCATTTCACATGGCTGGATAACAGGATTTTATCCTAGAGAGAATCCTAAGTATGCCATAACTGTTGTAGTAGAAGGAACGGAAGAGAGTAGTAAATCAGCAGTACCAATATTTAAAGATATTTGCCAAAAATTAAAATAAAATTAATATAGAATAGTCAACTTTAAGGAGCCACTTTCATATAATTTAGAGTGACACCTATAAAAGGGGGTGGCCTGTTGACTATTCTAAAATCATTTGAAAAACCATTAACCCCTGAAGAAGAAGTACATTACCTATCTTTACTAAAAAATGAAAATAATCAAGAGGCTAAAGAAATCTTGATAGAAAGAAACATGAGATTAGTTGCGCATATTGCTAAAAAATATAATAATTCAAATGAGGATCAAGATGATCTTATATCAATCGGAACTATAGGTTTAATTAAAGCCATTGAAACTTTTAAGGTTGATAAAGGTACGAGACTAGCTACTTATGCGTCAAAATGTATAGAAAATGAGATTTTAATGAATATAAGAACTAATAAAAAAAATAAAGTTCAAGTATCTCTTCAAGACCCTATAGGCGTAGACAAGGAAGGTAATTCGATCAGCTTAATAGATATCTTGGGGACTGAGCCTGACCATGTTATTGACCAGGTAGAATTGAAGGTACAAATTAGTAAGCTTTATGAAAAATTAGATAAAATTCTCACAGATAGAGAGAAAGAGATAATACAATTGAGATATGGTCTTACTCCTATGGGTTATAAAACACAAAGAGAAATATCTCAAAAGCTAGATATATCTCGATCATATGTATCAAGAATTGAAAAAAAAGCACTTAAAAAGTTGAAAAAAGAATTAAAATCAGAAAAAAGCCTTGAATAAGGCTTTTTTTGTCGTACATATCTTTTTGCATTTATTACTTTAGGTCATGAAGTGACAAAATATTTAATAGTATTATGCTAATATAATTTATATGATAAAAAATGAAGAAAAAGCAGAAAGTTCAAAGAAAAATAATATTTTAAGTAATAAGATAATAATATATGTAATTATTTAAATCTAAAAAAGTAATGAATAATAATTGGGGAGGATATATATGAATTTTTATCAATTTAACAATATATTTCAATTAATAGATATTACTTTAAATATAATAATTCTTATCATATCGATATTTTTTTATAAGGCATTAAGAGAA
>NZ_JAGHFM010000147.1 GCF_017888745.1 Terrisporobacter sp.
AATTATGGATAAAGATTTTATTAAAGAATTACATAAAGGTGGATTTTTAATTGATGATAATGTAAATGAAATAGATACATTAAGATATTTAATGTTTAAAGATCGTTTTGATAGAAAATCCTTTAATTTAACTATTGCACCAACTATAGATTGCAATTTTAGGTGTATTTATTGTTATGAAAAAGATAAGCTTGAAAATAGCTATATGAACAAAGAAACTGAAAATAACTTAATAAAACTTATAAAAGAAAAATCTTCAAATATTGATAGTCTAAATATTTCATGGTATGGTGGTGAACCTCTGTTAGCTATTGATACAATTTCATCACTTAGTGAATCAATGATGTCTATATGTAAAGATAATAACATACCTTATAATGCTTCAATGGTTACTAATGGATATTTATTAGATAGGGCTACATGCGAAAAACTAAATAAATATAATGTATCTAGTATTCAAATAACCTTAGATGGTAATGAAGCAACCCATGATAAAAGAAGATTTTTAATTGGTGGAAAACCAACATATAAGAAAATTATAGAAAATTTAGTAGCATGTAAAGATATACTTCCTAAGATTGCTTTAAGAATAAATGTTGATAATAATAACAAGGAATTAATAAAAGAGCTAGTAGATGATCTTAGAAAAAATCAATTACTAGATGTAGTTCATCCATATCTAGGTCATGTTAGAAATGATGATAATTGTTATAATGATAATTTATGTTTAAAAAATAATGACTATGCAAAATTAGAGTATAACTTTCAAAATAATATTCTTAATCAAGGAATCAATAACAATCCGCTACAATTTTTACCTAGAAGAATTACTTCATACTGTGGAGCTGATAGCATCAGCTCTCATATAGTAGACTCTAAAGGAGACTTATATCGATGTTGGAATGATATTGGCAACAAGCAAAAGATAGTTGGTAATATTAATAATAGTGAATTAAATATTAATGAAGCATTAACTGATTATATTTTATTTGATGCAACAGAAAATGTAGAATGTAGAAACTGTAAATTCCTACCACTTTGTATGGGTGGTTGTCCAATTAAAGGAAAAGAAAAAAATTGTAGTTATGTTAAATATATGATTAATTCTTATATAAAAGATATTTATAAAAATTTAAAAAATGAAATATCTTAAATTAAAAATTATAAAAGAAGTATGAAAATGGACTGTTTAATTTTAAATTATTATGTTGGATGTTACTTTTTATCTAATTCTATATCAATAATAATTTCACAAGATTAGACTGTAGACACTCTAGTAAAGTTATAACTTATTCATTATCTAATTAATTAATACTTCAAAAAATTTATTTTACGATATCTTTAACTTTAAGATATAAATTTATAATAAGGGGGGATTTAAATATGGATTACTTAGTAATAAATGGTACTCCAGATGGTATTCAGCCATATTGGTGCATTATTGATAATTGCACTGGTAAATGTACAACTCTTGACTGTGGCTCAAATTGTGCATCAAAATGTGAAACTAATTGTCCTAGCCATAATAGCTGTACAAGATTAGGCTGTGGACAAGGTGGTAGAGTTACACCTTATTCTTTATTTGATTAATTATTACTTACAAAAAATTTACTTTATCATATCTTTAACTTTAAGATATAAATCTATAATAAGGAGGGATTTAAATATGGATTACTTAGTAGTAAATGGTACTCCAGATGGTATTCAACCGTATTGGTGCATTATTGATAACTGTACTGGTAAATGTTCTAACCTCACTTGTACAACAAATTGTTCATCTGATTGTAAATCAAATTGTCCTAGTAATATTAGTTGCACAAGATTAGGTTGTGGACAAGGTGGTAGAGTTACACCTTATTCTTTATTTGACTAGTTGATTTTTTAATAAAAAAGTTTTACTTAATAATGATTATATAAATATTAAATTAAATGCTATGAAATATATTTTATATTTCATAGCAACTTAATATAAAGAAATTTACAAAAGCTAAATCTAAAAATAATAAACAAATAAATTTTAGGAGAAATAATATGGAGCCAATAAAATTTGCTAATAAGTATATACTTAAAAACAAAAAAATATTAATTATATATATTATCCTATGTGTACTATTAAGTATATTAGGTATGATAACTCCAATGATTTCAGCAACTATACTAGACCTTATAATAAAAAAAACTTCTATAAATTGTATATTCAATATATGCCTTATATTATTTCTAATAGGAATAATGAGCTTAGTATTATCTTATATTAAAAATTTAATTTTTATTAAAATCAGTTCATATTCTGCTATAAATTTAAATATCGATATTATTAAACATATTCACCAGGTTCCAATAAGGTTTATTTCTAGTATGAATTCAGCATACCTTAATCATAGAATAAATACTGATTCTAATGAAATAATTAATTTTACATTATCTTTATATTCAAACTTTATACAATCTTTATTAATTTTAACTATATCATCTATAATATTAATTTCAATAAATATTAAAATGTTTTTAATATCTATAATACTAGCTGTTTTCAGCTTAATAATATATAATTTGCTAAAAAAAAGATTATATAGATTTAATATTAAACTAAAA
>NZ_JAGHFM010000148.1 GCF_017888745.1 Terrisporobacter sp.
TAAAAGAAGTATTAAATGATGAAGTAGCTGCATTAATGTTAACAAATCCAAGTACACTTGGTTTATTTGAAAGAAATATAGAAGAAATAGCTACCTTAGTCCATGAAGCAGGAGGATTATTATACTATGATGGAGCGAATACAAATGCTATCATGGGAATATGTAGAGCAGGAGATATGGGATTTGATGTTGTGCATCTAAATTTACACAAAACATTTGCAGCACCTCATGGTGGAGGAGGTCCTGGAAGTGGACCGGTTGGTGTAAAAAAGGATTTAATTCCTTATTTACCAGTACCAGTCATTGAAAAACAAGATGATAAATATGTTTTAAATTATGATAAGAAAGATTCAATAGGGAAAATTAAAAACTTTTATGGAAATTTTGGAGTTATGATAAAATCTTTTACTTATATATTAACTATGGGAAGAGATGGTCTTAAAAAAGATAGTCAAATGGCTGTGCTAAATGCTAATTATTTAAAAGAAAATTTAAAAGAATATTATGATTTACCTATAAATGAAGTTTGTAAACATGAATTTGTATTAAGAGGACCTCATGGAGAATATAACACAATGGATATAGCAAAAAGGATGTTAGATTATGGATATCATCCACCAACAGTATATTTTCCATTAATAATTCGTGAAGCTATGATGATAGAACCAACTGAAACAGAAAGTTTAGAAACATTAGATAGATTTATAGAGGCTATGAAAAAAATAGCTAAAGAAGGTAAGGAAAATCCAGAACTTTTAACTTCGGCACCACATGACACTATTGTTAAAAGAGTAGATGATGCCAGATCTGTTAAAAAACCTATATTAACTTGGAAAAATAGATAATAAATTAATATACCAAAAAATCCTAAATAAAAAACTACCTAAGAAGTAATTACTCATTAGGTAGTTTTTTATTTATAAGAATATTATATTGATACAATATCTATGTATAATCTATGAAAATTAGAAATATAAACATATATGGAACTATAAAGTATATACTTTGAGCCACAGGGTTCTCTTAAATATTGATGAAAGCATCTAGTTGATCATATTAGCGAATTGAATTTTTTATTATTAATATAAAAAGAAGCTATAAATTTTAAAATTTATAACTTCTTATATCATTATCTCATTATTGTATAAGCCATATAAACTATATAAATTATAATAAATAAATACCCTTGTGTTTTATTAAGGGAATTATTTTTCTTCATAAATAAATATAAAAGAAGTGTAATTGCTATCATAAATATTATATCTATCAATGCAAACATACTAATAGTTATAGGACTTATTATTGTTGCCAAACCTAAAACAAATAATATGTTAAATATGTTTGAACCAATAACATTACCTATAGCAATTTCAGTTTCACCTTTTTTTACAGCAACTACAGACGTTACAAATTCAGGCAAAGATGTACCAACTGCAACTATAGTTAAGCCAACTAGATTTTCGCTCATACCAAAAGATGTAGCAATATTAGTGGCAGAGTCTACAACCATATCACCACCTAAAATTATTCCAATTATACCAATTACACTTAATAATATAGTTTTCATAATAGGAGATTCATTGACAAACTCTAATTCTGCAGTAGTTGCAGTTTCAGTTGATACATCATTATCAATATTTTTAGCACTTTTAATTGTTGCTATTAAGAAGTAAGCGAAGAAAATTAAAAATATAATACCTTCCATCCTGTTTATATTGAAGTTTAATCCAAATAATAACAATAATCCACTTATTAAAAGTAAGAAAGGAGTATCTTTTTTAATAGTATTATCTTGAACTGGCAATCTATTTAAAATAGAAGAAAATCCAAGAACTATAAGAATATTAAAAAAGTTAGAACCAACAACATTGGCCACACTCATATCATTTTGTCCTGCTAACGAAGATGTAATACTAACAGCAGCTTCTGGTGCAGATGTACCCATAGCAACAATTGTAAGACCGATAACCATTGCAGGAACATTAAATCTCCTAGCTATAGATGCAGATCCCTCAACGAATAAATCAGCTCCTTTTATAAGAAAAAAGAAACCTATAATCAATACTATAAACGACATTAAAAACCCCTCCTAAATATATATATTATTATATTTTCAGTATTTGTTTTATCTCATAATAGTATATACCATATAAGCTATATAAATAGCAACTAATATAATACCTTGACTCTTAACAAGAGAATTGTTCTTTTTCATAAATAGGAATAAAAGAACTGTTATAGAGACCATAAATATTATGTCAGTTAAAGCTAAGAAGCTTATAGCAATAGGGCTTATTGTTGTAGCTAATCCTAAAACTAATAATATATTAAATATATTAGAACCAATAACATTACCTATTGCGATTTCAGTCTCACCTTTTTTTATAGCAACTATAGATGTAACGAATTCAGGTAAAGATGTACCTACAGCAACTATAGTTAAGCCAACTAAATTTGCACTCATACCAAAATCAGTAGCTATCTCTGTTGCAGAATTTACGACCATATCTCCACCAATTACTATACCAACTACACCAAGTACACTTAGTAATATAGTTTTAAATATAGAAGCATTTTCATCTATTTCTACATCCATTGTTGTAGCAGACTCTTCAGAACTACTTTTTTTAGCTGTCCTTATAGTATCTATTAAGAAGTAAGCAAATACAGCTAGTAATATTAAACCTTCTATTCTTCCAATTTTTAAATCTAGACCAAATAAAAGTAATAATCCACTTACAAATAATAAGAAAGGAGCATCTTTCTTAATAGTACCTTGCTGTACTGGTAATGTAGCTATAATTGATGATACACCAAGAACCATAAGAATATTAAAGAAGTTAGAACCAACAACATTAGCCACACTCATATCATTTTGTCCTGCTAATGAAGATGTAATACTAACAGCAGCCTCTGGTGCAGATGTACCCATAGCAACAATTGTAAGACCGATAACCATTGCAGGAACATTAAATCTTCTTGCTATAGAAGCGGCACCCTCTACGAAGACATCAGCTCCTTTTATAAGGAAAAAGAAACCTATAATTAAAATTAAAAATGACATATTTACTCCTCCGTATATATGTATAAATTTTTTCTGATATTATAGGATACCACAAATGAATAATATTTACAAAGAATTTAATGGAAATTAATAATTAGATAACTCAATACTTATGTTTTATTATGATATAAATTTTTTCTTAAATAATCTATATACAGTTATTAAAAAAGCTATAAAGCAAAGTATAAAGGAAACACTAAAAGCTACATGTAATCCATATAAAAATAAATCATCTCTTCCTTGGATATAGCTAGTCACTTTATAACCAGCCTTATAGCTCATAGAACTATATAATATAGTAGTAGATAAAGAAAGTCCAATAACCATACCTAAATTTCTAGCTAAAGAATTTATACTACCAGCAATACCTAAATGATTTGGTGCGACTGAAGACATTATTATTGAATTATTTGGTGATTGAAAAAGTGCCACACCTGTACCTGTTAAAAGAGCAAGTACTACTAAATATGGAATTGGAGTATTTATACCTATAAATATAAATAAAAGTTGAGAAATACATACAACTAAAAGACCTATAAAAGTTAAACCTTCAGAACCAAATTTATCAGATAAAGTACCACTAATAGGTGCAACAAAAACCATTGCAATAGGAACACACATAAGTATAAATCCAGACAATAAAGAAGATAATTTTAAAGTGTCTTGTAGATAAAAAGGTATCAACGTATTCATAAATAAGTTTGATGAAAATATAAGTAATGCACAAAGTAAACCTAAAGAAAATGATTTACTATTAAATATAGTCATATCTATCAAAGGATCTTTTGCTTTTTTTTCTCTAAATATAAATCCAATAAGAGTTAAAACGAATAAAATAAATAATCCAATTACAAGAGGGACTCCAAACCCTGTAACTTGCCCAATGAATATTCCCATAAATAATGATATTATACTTATATCAAACAATATAAATCCTAAAAAATCTAAACTTAAAGGAATATCCTTCTTTTTGGATTTTGGAAAAACAAAGTATCCAAGTATAATGGCAAATAAACCAATAGGTATGTTAATCAAAAATATATAATGCCAAGACAATCTTTGAATAATAATTCCTCCTATTCCAGGACCTGCAATACTTCCAAGAGAAACAAAACTTCCTAATATACCTAAACTTTTACCTCTCATTTCTTTAGGGAAATTTTCAGTTATTATTCCGTAATTTGTAGCCATGGTCATACTAGCGCCAAGTGCTTGAACTATCCTTGATATTAAAAGTATTTCAAGGGAAGGACTTATTCCACAAAATAACGATCCTATTACAAATATAAGTGTACCAATTTTAAATACTTTCACTTTTCCTATGGTATCACTAATTTTACCCCAAAAAATCAATAAACAACATATAGTAATCATATACACAGATACTATCCATTCAGCATCACTCATATTAATTGATAAACTTTTAGATATAGTTGGCATTGCTATATTTACAATACTCGCATCTAAAGTAGACATGAATGTAAATAAACATGTGGCAATTAAAATAAGCCATATATTTTTATGAGGATCTGTATTTTCATTAGTTTGTGACATTTTATCTCTCCTTTAATTAGTTTTTATATTACAAAATTTCATAATTATTATCTCCAAAATTATGAAAAAAATAGTAAAATGAGTGAAGAGAATTTTTTATTTACATAGATGAGTTGTAAAACCTAGATTAATGAGATTATTATAAGTATCCCATACTTTTCCTGGAATTTCTTGTTTAATTTGAAATCCATTCTTACCATATAAATCAATTCGCTGTAAATCACCAACCATAATACTTATAAATTCCTTTTTAGAAATTTCTCCATTAGAATAAAAATCACAATATTCTTCATAAGTATGCTGTGGAGAAGTAATAACAAAATCAATTTCAGGCCATTGTTTTTTTAGAGTGGCAAAAGTTCTTCTTTCTCTATAAGGTTTATCAACTACTATAAAAGAAGAGGGGTTAATATTTAATTTATTTAAAATATCTTTAGTTTTACTTATATTTTCTCCTGTATTTGTAGCCTTGTTTTCTATGATAATTTTATTTTTAGGAACTCCCATACCTATTGCAATTTCAGCAAATTTATCAGCTTCAGTCATGTTCCATAAATCTTTAGTAATTCTACCAAATCCACCTGTAAAAATAATTTCATCACCGTATCCATTTAAGAATAGCTCTGCACATCTTGTTGCTACATGTAAATCATGACTACCAAATCCTAAGATTATATCAGACTTGTTAATTTTCTTATTAAGTTTATGATAGTTCCATAAAATTTTTGCATAGTAATCTATATTCATAAATCCTCCCAGTAATTAATAGCAATAATAAACTTTCATTAAATATTATAACTTAAAAAATATATATGTAGATAGTTATAAACTTGGTTAGAAAAGACATTGGAAAATAAGGCCTTATAGGTAGTTGCATGCAATTAGATTATAAAAATAAATATGTAATATATAGTCATTTTTACTTGAGTTGTCCTTTTATTTCTACAAAATTTTTACTGTGCAAACGTTAACCTTCGTGCTATAATTATAATACAAATTAATTTATGGTGAAAATTGGCAGAATATGATGAAGTTAACAAAAAGGAGGGGCTAAATAAGGATAGGGTAATTTTCAAAATATAAGGGAAATATTAAAAATGAAAGGGAGATGTATTATGAAATTATTGAAAAAAATATTTTCAGTTATGCTTGCACTTATTATATTTCTAGGAGCAAATCCAGGTTCAAGTAAAACTATAAAAGTTAGTGCTGCAGAGCGAGGCATGAAAAGTGTTTTCTCAATTGATGCGGGAAGAAAATACTTTTCATTAGAGCAATTGAAGGAAATTGTTGATAAAGCTTACAAAAATGGATATACAGATGTCCAAGTTTTATTGGGAAATGATGCTCTTCGTTTTTTATTAGATGATATGTCATTAGAAGTAAATGGTCATTCGTATGCTAGTAGAGAAGTAAAGGATGCAATTTTAGAAGGAAATAAACATTACTATAATGATCCTAATGGAAACGCTTTAACACAAGCTGAAATGGATAGTTTAATTGCATATGCAACAGAAAGAAATATTAAATTAATTCCAGTTATTAATAGTCCAGGTCACATGGATGCAATTTTAGTTGCTATGGAAAAATTAGGTATTAAAAATCCACAGTTTAATGGCTCTGAACGTACTGTAGATATAAGCAATGGGGAAGCTATTGACTTTACAAAAGCTTTAATAGGAAAATATATTAATTATTTCTCTAAGTCTTGTGAAATATTTAATTTTGGTGCTGATGAATATGCTAATGATGTAGATACAGGTGGTTGGGCAAAATTACAAAGTTCAGGTCTATATTCTGAATTTGTAAAATATGTAAATGATTTAGCTGCTATGATAAAAAAAGCAGGAATGACACCTCAATGTTTCAATGATGGTATTTATTATAATAGTACTGACAAATATGGAACATTTGATAAAGATATTATTATTTCATATTGGACTGCTGGATGGTGGGGTTATGATGTAGCTAAACCTCAATATTTTATAGATAAAGGTCATAAGATACTAAATACAAATGATGGTTGGTATTGGGTTTTAGGTAACATTGATGATGGTATATATCAATATAACAATACTTTAAAAAATATTGAAAGTAAAGAATTTACAGATGTTCCAGCTGGTAACAATACACCAATTATTGGTAGCATGCAATGTGTATGGTGTGACTTCCCAGAAAAGGAACATGATATGGAAAAAATATTTAACTTGATGGATGCATTTTCTGAAAAACATTCAAAATACTTGATTCGTCCAGCTGATTACTCAAAAGTAGATGAAGCTATTGCTAAAATTCCATCAGATTTAAGTGTATATACAGAAGAAACTGTTCAAAAACTTACAGCTGCTAAAGATGCTGTTGTAAGAGGAAAAAAAGTGGATGAACAAGATGTTGTAGATGGATATGCAAAAGCTATTGAAGATGCAATTCAAGCGTTAGAATACAAAATAGCAGACTACTCAAAAGTAGATGCAGCAATCAATAAAGCAGAATCTTTAAATAAGAATGATTACAAAGATTTTTCTAATGTAGACAGTGCAATAAATGCGGTAGTACGAGGGCTAAAAATTACAGAACAAGCAAGAGTTGATGCAATGGCTATTTCAATAGAACAAGCGATTGATGAATTAGAAAAGAAAGATTCAGATACTCCGAGTACAAAGCCTGTTATACCAGACAAGCCAGATGCAGGAAATAACAATAAACCTGGAAATGGAAACGTGGAAACACCAAAGACAGGAGATGAAACAAATTTAACATTATGGATAAGCCTATTAGGAGTATCTGGTGTACTATTAGGATTCCTTGTATGGAAAAGACGTAAAGAAGGACATAGAGCGTAATACATAAGGAAATGAAAGATTGAAGTAACTTAAGTACAATATAGCAAAATCTTAAAAGAGAAAATATCTTTATTACAAATTAAATAAATCAAAGTTTTACTACAATTGAAAGTAGGTACTAAATAAAAATACTTAGTACCTACTTTTAACTATATATTTCTTAGATTTTTCATACTAAGATCAAGTATCTTAGCAGAGTGAGTAAGAGCTCCTACAGAAATAAAATCCACTCCAATTTCAGCAATAGATTTTATATTCTCAAGACATACATTTCCAGAAAACTCAATAATAGCACTATCACCAATCATTTCAACTGCTTGTTTTGCAGTATCTAAATTCATGTTATCTAACATGATAATATCAGCTTTAGCATGAAGTGCTTCTTTTACCATATCTAAATTTTCAGTTTCAACTTCAATTTTTCTAACAAAAGAAGAGTTTTCTCTGCAAAGTTTTACTGCATTAGTTATACCACCAGCGGCAGCAATATGATTATCTTTAAGCATTATACCATCGGATAAATTAAACCTATGATTATGTCCACCACCAACTTTAACAGAGTATTTTTCTAAAATTTTTAAATTGGGAGTAGTCTTTCTAGTATCAAGGAGTTTTGCATTAGTATGTTCTATTTCCTTCACATATTTACTAGTCAAAGTGGCAACACCACTCATTCTTTGTAATAAATTTAGAGCAACTCTTTCTCCTTGAAGAATATTTCTTGTATTACCTTTTATTATAGCTATTTTATCTTTCGGATAAATTTTATCTCCATCTTGTTTAAAAAAAATGACTTCAACATTTCCTAATATATGAAATACTCTCTCGAAAACTTTTAATCCAGAAATAATACCTTCTTCTTTACAAATTAAATCAACAGTAGAAATACTATTTTCACTTATAACAGAGTTTGTACTTATATCTTCTCCAGGAATGTCTTCAATAAGAGCATCCTTTATTATTTTATCTACTACTAAAAAATTAATCATCAATTACTCCACCCTTTTCTCTAATAGCTTGTGTAACTAAGCATCTGTTATTTTCTTCAATTTCTTCTCTAGATTTGTAAATCTCATCTATATTAATTTTACTAAGATTTAAATTATCAATTTTATTGTTAATTACATTAGCGGCTCTCTTAGAAAATACAAGACCTTCAAGTAAAGAGTTACTAGCAAGTCTATTGGCACCATGAATTCCAGTACAAGCAGTTTCTCCTACAGCATATAAATTTTCCATAGAAGTCTCACTATCTAAGTTAACTTTTATTCCACCCATAAAATAGTGCTGGGCAGGAGAGACTTTTATAGGTTTTTTAGTAATATCAGTACCTTTTTCCAAACACTTATTATATATAGTAGAAAATCTATTTTTTAAATAATCACTATCTAAAAAGCTTACATCCAGATAAACATACTTAGAATTTGTTTTTTTCATTTCTTCAAAAATAGCCTTAGAAACAACATCTCTAGGTAGAAGCTCATCTATAAATCTTTCACCATTAATATTATAAAGTTTTCCGCCTTCACCCCTTACAGATTCAGAAATTAAAAATCTTCTTTCGTCATCAGATTCATCATAAAAAGCTGTTGGGTGAATTTGAATATAGTTTATATCTTTAAGTTCTA
>NZ_JAGHFM010000149.1 GCF_017888745.1 Terrisporobacter sp.
ATTTTTTAATTTTTTTAACAATATTTATAGTATTATTAAGCTTTTTATTTATTTTTTTATCACCTAAAAAATTTAATTCTACTAAACACTTAAGATTATTATCTTACATTCTTATAATTGTCATAGCCTTATTACCTATATCATAAAAGGTGCTTAATTTGAACGACTTGATAATTTTCTTAAGTTAATAAGTTATAAATTATGTTTATCCATAAAACAAATAAAAAATTCGCTTCGCTCATGTCGCCAACGGCTTTGCCCCGTTGCTCAAAATTTACTTTTTTACAATTTTTCAAGTGTATTGATAATACTTTAGCCTAGAAGTTTTCCACAGGTTTGAAGTCAATATAATGTCCTTGTAAGTAAAAAATAAAACCTGTGAATACTATCCACAGGTTTTATTTTCATTTATTAGAATATATTTTTTGAGTAATCTAAGTATAATTCTTGTAATTTTTTCATATCATTGCTAAGTTCTAACTGAAGTGTCGATACTAATTCATAGTCTTTATTTTCAATTGCTTCAATTATTTTTGTAAATAAAGATTTATTAGTTAGTGTATCTTTCATAACTTTTACTTTTAAATCCGATATTGCATTCCAGTTAACTTCATCTAGTGCATCCATATTCTCTTTTGTATGAAGTTTCACATAACTTCTTAGTCTATCCATATGCTCATGTATTATTCTAAATCTTAATTCTTTTTTCCATTTATCTATTGCTCCTGTTTTAAAAGAATCAATTATACTATCACTAAACACATCTCCATGCTTTAAAGATACTAATTTTTCTTTGTATTTTTCAAAGTTTTGCATATTCTCATATACAGTAGCTGGTGGTAGACCAAATCTTTCATTTCTTTCTACTTCATTATAATATTCAAATACATCATTTTCATCTCTATACATTCTATCTTTTTCTAAATAAAAACTTTCGTCTCCAATTCCTTTAGAAATTTCTTTTTCTAATTCTTTTGTAGTTAATTCACTTTTAGCAGTAGCTATTATTCCATCTAGCATAGTTTGGTAACACCCAGCTATAACTAAATAAGTATTAGATAAAGGATTCGGCGATCTAAGTTCAAATCTTAAAGTTTTTGGGTTTTTAGCATCTCTAATCAAACCAACTAAGACAGATCTATTTCTAGAAGGTATTTGATATGTATGACCTAATGAAGTTACTATACATATAGGAGCTTCAAATCCAGGTACTAACCTTTCAAATCCATCATTACTGCAAGTTACTATTGGATTTAATACCTCATAATTGTGAAGTATTCCCATTAATGCTCCATATCCAATTTCACTTAAATAATCCTCTTTCATATCTATTGGAGCAAATAAATTTTGTAATTTTCCATTTTTTAATTTTACACTTGCTCCCACATGAGTATGACCACCACTACCAGCTACGCCATAAATTGGTTTAGCTTTAAATGTAACCTCTAATCCATTCATTGTAAATATGTCTTCGATTACCTCTTTTACTATAAGTTGATTATCTGCAGCTCTTAAAGGTGTATCAAATTTCCAAGATACCTCTAACTGCTCCATAGCATGATTAGTTTTTCCTTCTATACTTATAGAACTTTGTATTCCCCCAACCTCTTTATGAGCCATTTCTGGACATATACCTAAATTTTGTAATTTTATTAAAGACTTTTCTAAACAAGTTCTTATTAGACCATGTGTTCTTTTCCAATATTGCTCTTTTAAACTTTGCGAAACTGCTAATTTTTCTAAATCTGCTTTATCTTCTGGTGTATTCACCCAGAATTCCAACTCTGTAGCAGATGTTAATATTATCTCTTCTATATCATCTATACTATTTATTCCGATATTATTTATCATATGTGGATATTCTTTAAATATTTCAATTAAAGACTTTTTAAAATTCTTTTCAGCTTTTTGTAAAATCCCTCTTGAACATACTTTTTTATTATTATGAATTAAAAACGCTGGTATTTTTAATGTTCCTATAGGAAGATTCGTAGATTCATCTATATGATCTAAATTGTAATCTACATACCATTTAGAATTTACATCTGGCATTAAATCTACTTTAGCATTATTTAATGTAGCTATATTATACAACTCAACACTTGATCCATCAGTTTGAATAGCAGATTTTAAAAATCCATCTACATCCTCTAAGAAAAGCTCTATGGGTATCTTTTCATCTGTAGCATTCCCTCCTAAATCTACCCCAACTAAAGAAACAAATCTTATATTTTTATGTTTTAATATTAATTCTTTAAATTCTTCATTTTTATAGTCTTTTTTGTTAACATAATATAACATATCATTATTGCAATTCATCTTAAAACTCCCTCCAAATTTGCCCTAAACATTTCCGTATATTATCATATTCAAGTATTTTATAATTCGTATTTTTACTTACTTTATTATAATCAATAGAATTATTTTTCGCAATGTTTTTTTAACCATTCTATGAATATTTTGACAATATAGTAAATAGCATAAAAAAGCCTTTTACTTTTATAAAAAGTTTAACTTTTTATAAATTATAGGTTATACTTAGAAATAGATATTATAATTTAACTTCATTTTAAATTATAGTATTGGCATAATTAATAGTTTAGGAGAAAAAATTATGGAGTATATAGTTTTTGATTTAGAGTTTAATCAAGGATTTGATAAAAAACTAAACAAAACAGTTTCTGATGAAAAATGTCCTTTTGAAATTCTTCAAATTGGAGCTGTTAAACTTGATTCAAATCTTAATATTATTGATACATTTGACACATTTATCAAACCTAATATATATAAGGAAATTCATCCTTTTATAAAAAAAATGACTAATATTAGCAATGACGATGTCAAAGATGCCCCAGCATTTGTAGATGCCTTCGAAATGTTTAAAAGTTTTATGAACAATGAAAACAATAATGTTTTATGTGTTTGGGGTAATGGTGATTTAAAGGAATTATATAGAAACATTAGGTACTATAATTTATCTATAGATAATATATCGAATGATTATATTAATGTACAACAACATGCATCGGTCTATTTTAACAATCCAACAGGAAAAAGTATAGGTCTTCAAAATGCAATTACTTTATTAGAGTTAAATCAAGATAAATCTTATCATAATGCATTAAATGATGCTTATTATACCTCTCTAGTATTTAAGCAAATTTATAGTGATGCAATAGAAATTAAACACTATGATTTTGATGCATTAAATAAAACTAAAAAAACTTCTACTAAAAGAAAAATTAACTATGATAATATTTTCAAAGAATTTAAAAAGATCTTAAATAGAGATCTAAATAAAGAAGAAAAGAAAATAATCCATCTAGCCTATAAAATGGGTAGAAAAAGTAAGTGTCAAAATGATTACAAAGAATAAGAAATCCTTCCTCTATGATATGGAAGGATTTTTTTATTATTTTATTATAAGCTCTACTGGACAGTGGTCTGAACCTAATACTTCAGTATGAATTGTAGCACCTTCAAGTCTGTCTTTTATTTTTTCAGATGCACAGAAATAATCGATTCTCCAACCAGCATTTTTTTCTCTAGCTTTAAATCTATAAGACCACCATGAATAAATATTTTCTTTATCAGGGTAAAAATATCTAAAAGTATCTATGAATCCTTCATCTAATAATTTAGAGAATTTTTCTCTTTCTTCATCTGTAAAACCAGCATTTTTTCTATTAGTTTTTGGATTTTTTAAATCAATTTCTTTATGCGCAACATTTAAATCTCCACAAACTATAACAGGCTTTATTTCGTCTAATTTCTTTAAGTAGGCTCTAAAATCATCTTCCCACTTCATCCTATAATCTAGTCTTTTTAATTCGTTTTGAGAATTAGGTGTGTATACTGTTACAAGATGGAAATCTTCAAATTCTAAAGTAATTACCCTACCTTCTTGATCATGTTCTTCCATACCTATTCCATATGACACTCTTAGTGGCTCAACTTTTGTAAAAATAGCAGTTCCTGAATATCCTTTTTTCTTAGCATAATTCCAGTATTGATAATAACCATCTAATTGTAAATCAATTTGGTTTTCTTGAAGCTTTGTTTCTTGTAAACAAAACATATCTGCATCTACTTTATTAAAAAATTCCATAAAATTTTTATTTACACAAGCTCTAATTCCATTAACATTCCATGATATAAGTTTCATTTTGTCCTCCATTTAATCAAATCTATATTTTGATGCTAATTCTTCAGCACTAACCGAAGAAACATACATACCTGTACTTAATTCAAATCCCCCTAAATTAAATTTTCTAGGAACTATATGAATATGTACATTGAATATATGTTTATAGTCTTTTTCCTCATTTATTGGATGTGTATGAATGTATATATTAAAGGGACAATTTCCTTCTTCTTCATACATTTTATTAAAATATTTTTTTAATATTATAGATAGTTCTTTTAATTTTTCATTAGTAATATCTTCAAAATATATATTGTCTTTAAAAACAATTATAGTGTCTCCAGCATATTTGCTAATTTCTGGTATATATACCAAATAGCTCTCACTGCTATGTATAACTCTTTTTCCATAGTTTATCTCTTCTGCAATCAGATTACTATAAATATTTATACCCATTTTTTTATAAAACTCACTACAAACTTCATATTCTCTCTCTAATTCTGGTGGTATAAGAGGAAGAGATATTATTTGTGAATGAGGATGCATTAAAGATGCTCCAGCCTTTCTCATATAGTTTTTAAATATGCAAATATACTTAATATCACTATCTTTCAAATTTATATATCTATTTTTATAAGTTAAAAGTAAATTATAAAATTCTCCTTCTTCCATATTATAGAAACTGCTATTATGCTTATAAGTATCTATAATTACTTCGTGAGTTCCTTTTATCTTATTTTCAGAATTTTGATCTATTATAGGATATTTATTTTTAACAGACTTTACTAACCAATTATTATTTTTACTCATAATAAAAGTTTCTTCTGATATTAATTCTTCATTTCCTCTACAAAAAGGACAGAGCTCGCTATATTCCCCAAAAGCCTCATAATCATTAGTTGTGTTTTTGTCCATTGGTCTTTTTCTTCTATCATTTGCAATGATTACTTTAGCATTATTTAATTTATCTATACCAAGTTCTTTCATTATAAACTCCTTTATTATATTTTTTAATTTTCTCGAAAATTTATTATATCTTAGTATAAGTTTATTATCTTAATTATATTTAAAAAAATGTATTATGTAAATGTATCAAAGTTAATGACAATAAGTTTAATTATCTTTATAAATAGTTTAATATTCATATAAAATTAATTAAAGATATTATTATATTTTTTTATCATAATGCAAGTCATATTCCTTTGTGCTAATATTAAATTAGAATAAGATTTTGCAATCATTTCACATTTATTTCAAGGAGGAATATTTAATGAAATTTTCAAAAAGACTTAGTTCTATGCAAGAATCACCAATAAGAAAATTAGCTCCATTCGCTACAGCTGCTAAAGCTGAGGGCGTAAAAGTTTATCATTTAAATATAGGCCAACCAGATATAATTACACCAACAGGATTTTTTGACAAAGTAAAAAGTTTTGACAATAAAGTATTAGAATATGCAGGTTCTCAAGGCATACCTGAATTAATCGAAGCAATAAGAAAGTATTATACTACATATAATATGGACTTTGCTAAGGAAGATATAATAGTAACTAATGGTGGTAGTGAAGCTTTATTATTCTCTTTCATGGCTGCTTGCGACCCAGGAGATAATATACTAGTCCCAGAGCCATTCTACACTAACTACAACGGTTTTGCACAATGTTTAAATATTGAAGTAAAATCTGTAACTACTCTAGCAGAGGAAGGTTTCCATCTTCCTTCAAAAGAAGAAATCCTTGCTAAAATAGATGATAAAACATCTGCAATATTAGTAGTTAACCCTGGTAATCCAACAGGATGTGTTTACACTAAAGAAGAAGTTCAGATGTTAGCTGATATAGCTAAAGAAAAAGACTTATGGTTAATAGCTGATGAGGTTTACAGAGAGTTTGTTTACGAAGGATTAGAATATACTAGCTTCGGAAATATGAAAGAAGTTGAAGATAGGGTAGTTATAATAGACAGTGTTTCTAAAAGATACAGTGCTTGTGGAGCTAGAATAGGATCTATTGCTTGTAAAAATAAAAAATTCATGGCTGAAGTCATGAAAGTATGCCAAGGAAGACTTTGTGTTGCTACATTAGAACAGTTAGGTGCGGCTGCTTTATATAACACTCCAACTTCTTACTTTAAAGAAGTTAATGATGAATATAGAAAAAGAAGAGATACTTTATATGGTGAATTAATGAAGGCTGAAGGTGTAATTTGTGAAAAACCTATGGGTGCATTCTATATTGTAGCTAAGTTACCTGTTGAAAACGCTGAAGATTTCGTTGCATGGACCTTGAAAGAGTTCCGTAGAAATGGAGAAACTGTAATGTGTACTCCAGCAGAAGGATTCTACTCTACTCCAGGCCTTGGTAAGAATGAAGTAAGACTTGCTTATGTATTAAAAGAAGAAGATTTAAGAAAAGCTGGTCAATTATTAAGAGAGGCTTTAGAAGAATACAATGCATTAGCTCATGCTTAATAAAAATATTATAAATTATAAATCCATCTTATGTATAAGATGGATTTTTTTATTATTATCTTAATTCTTCTTTGCTTAATATGTACTGAAGGGTTTCTAATGCTTCTTGATATCTTAATCTATCACATTCATCTAACTTAAATAGCTTTTCCTCTAATTGTCCACTTAATTTATTAGTAAAGTCTACAGCTAATTTATCTCCTTCTTCTGTTATCATTATCATATATTTTCTTCTATCAGACAGATCTTTTTCCCTGTAAACGTATCCCTTTTTAGTTAAATCGTCTATCATGCTTGTTAAGCTACCTTTTTCAATGTTTAATTTAGCACATAATTCCGTCATACTTATACTACCGTGATTTTTTATAAATACCAATGCTCTTAATTGAGTCTTATTAACATTACATAATGCCGAATATTTCTTTAGGTATTCTAAATATAAACTAGAATAAATTTTAGGAAAAGTTTTTGATAAAAAACCTATTGTATTTGTTACTATACAGTTCATTTAATCACCTCAGATGCTTAATTTATTGACTTTTACTCCATTATAGTTTACAATAAAAACTTTTTAAGTACAATACTTTTCATGAATATATCCACTATATCCAAAGTATTTGTTTTTATTTTTTATGATAAAACTCGACTTTAATTTTCTATATTTTTAAATATAATAAATAAAAATTTTAATTATGCAAAAATAAAAAACGAAGAGTCTATTTTGACTCTTCGTCTAATTTCTAATTTATGAAACTATACTCTTAAATCTACTTGTAAACCTATACAATCTTTATATTCACTTATAGCTGGCTCTAGATATTCTTCCACGAATTCTACCACTTGTTCAGGAGCTCTACCAACAAAGTTAATTGGATCTAGTATAGATAATATCTCTTCTTTATCGATCATGCTAAATGCTTCATCTTCTATTATAAGGTCTATTAAGTTATTATTTAAACCTTCATGTTTTACTCTATATGCAGCTTTCATAGATAATTCTCTTATTACTTCGTGTAACTCTTGTCTATCTCCACCTCTTTTTACAGCTTCCATAAGTATATTTTCTGTAGCCATGAATGGTAGTTCTTCATCTATATGTTTTCTTATCATATTTTCATATACAACTAAACCATCAGTTACATTTATACCTATTTCTAATATAGCATCAGCTGCCATGAATGCTTGAGGTATAGCTAATCTCTTATTAGCTGAATCATCTAAACTTCTCTCTAGCCACTGTGTAGCTTCAACTAATGCTGGAGAAATTGATTCAGATATTATGAATTTTGATAAAGATGCTATTCTTTCACTTCTCATAGGATTTCTTTTATAAGCCATAGCAGATGAACCTATTTGATTTTTTTCAAATGGCTCTTCTAATTCTTTTAAACTCTGCAATAATCTTATATCGTTTGTCATCTTATGCATACTTTGTGCTATTCCGGCAAGTACATTTAATACTTGAGAATCTAACTTTCTAGTATAAGTTTGTCCACTTACTTTATATGATTCTTTGTATCCCATCTTTTGACATACTATTTTATCTAATTCTTTTATTTTATCATTGTCACCTTCAAATAAACTAACGAAACTTGCTTGTGTTCCTGTTGTACCTTTTACCCCTCTAAGTTTCATATTATCAAGTCTGTAATTTAAATCTTCTAAGTCTATTATTAAGTCTTGAGCCCAAAGAGTCGCTCTTTTACCTACAGTGGTTAATTGAGCTGCTTGGAAATGAGTAAATCCTAATGTTGGAACATCTTTATATTTCAAAGCAAAATCTTTTAAATTATTTATTAAATTAACAAGTTTAACTCTTATTAATTTTAAAGCTTCATTCATTTGTATAACATCTGTATTATCTCCAACATAAGCTGAAGTTGCTCCAAGATGTATTATACCTTTTGCTTTTGGGCATTGAAGTCCATATGCTTTAACATGACTCATAACATCATGTCTAACTTCTTTTTCTATTTTTTTTGCTTCTTCGAAATTTATGTCATCTATGTGAGCTTTTAATTCTTCTATTTGCTCATCACTTATATTTATTCCTAATTCTTTTTCTCCCTCTGCTAATGCAATCCATAATTTTCTCCAAGTTGAAAATTTGAATTGTGGAGAAAATATATAACTCATATTTTTACTACAGTATCTCTCTGTTAAAGGATTTGAATATGTTGTATATTTGTTATCTATCATCTTTGCACCATCCCTAAATCTTTTTCTATTCCAAAGAATATTATATATAATTTAACGAACAATAACAATATTTTTTATCAATTTGTTCATATTATTTTTTATTTATCTTTAGATTATCTTTACCTAACATAAAATCTATACTTTCACTATCTACAAAATTTAATACATGTTTGTATCTTATAGCATAATATTTGTCACTCCAACCAAGTTGTTTTTTTATATCTTCTTTATCTGCACCAAGCATAAGGCTTATAGCTGCATAAGAATGCCTTAAGTCTTTTGCAGAGTATTGAGATAAACCTGCCATATCAAAAGCTTTTTTTACTATCATCCTTACATTTCTATCAGTAATAGACTGACTTTTTTGTGTTGTAAAAATATAATCGTCTGTAGGTATTATTATTTCACTAAGACCAGAAAAATATCTATAACTTTCAATCAATCTGAAACAATAAGGATGTAATTTAACTACTCTTTCTTTTTTACCTTTGCCTAATCGTACATAGAAATTACTTTCTTCATCTACTATAAGATCTTTCCACTTAACTTTGACTAGTTCATTTAATAAACATCCCGTAGTTACTAAGAATATCATTATAAGACGATCCCTAGCATTCAATTTATCTAATGAGTCTACTAATTGATTTATTTCTTGTATACTCAAAACATCCTTCTTGCCTTTTTCCCTTGTTACAACAGGCTTCTCAACAGATGTAAAAGGATTAACCTCAATATATTTTTCTCTTTTCATAAATGCATAAAAACTATGTAGATAACTAAATATTTTTTCACAAGTAGACTTAGCATATTCATCGTCTATGTATTCTATAAAGTCTCTACATTCATTTTTAGTGACTTCCAATAAATTTTCTATTTTTAAAAATTCTTTGAAAGATATAATTTTACTTAGGTAATCTTTTTTTGTAGAAGGCGCCATTTTTATAGAAAATAGTTGAAATATTTCATATTCTTCTTTTGTTAATATAAATTCTTGATCCATAATTACTCCTTTCATCTTTATTTTTATAAATTTTATAAATTAAAATTTAACTTCCTATGGTATTTTATTTTATAAATTAATTAAGAAGCACATAAGTGCTTCTTAATTATTCTTTTGTAGAATCAACTATTATTTTTATTAATTCACTTGAATTTTCATTAAATGTTGTTATTATAGTTAAATATTCACTAGATCTATTTATAGCCATATATATTTTATTTAGATCTCCAACAAAGTCATTAATTTGATAATCTTGATACTCTTCATTTATAGTTTGATTATATAACATTTCTAACTCACAAAATACAACCGCTTTATATTCTAAGTTTTTTATAAAATACAAATTAGATATTGTTACTCCACCGTCTTTATCGTATTTAGTTAAGTTATCATCACCTTGTATAAAAGGAATATTCCCTTCACTTAAAGCTTTTTTCAATAAGTATTGGAAATATATAGTTTTTCCATTTTTAAGTCTTTTTTTATTATACGGATATACTATAGCTATGTCACTATAATTCAATCCTTTATTACTTATTAAATATTTTATTTCCCATAATATGGCACTTATTTGATCCTCTAAGTCATCTACTTTTATTACTTGAGCATTTATTCCTTCATTAATAATATTATTCGATTCTTTATATATATCTCTATTAATATTCTTTCTTAGATTTTTTATATATTTATTTGCATTTCTACAAAATTGATTTGAAAAATCTACAATATATTTTCCTTCTCTTAAATTATTATCCAACATAATTTTTTCATCAAAACTTATATAACTAAAGGGTTCTTTAAAAATATTTACGTTATTATAAATATTTAGACATTCACAGTAAAAAATATTAAATATATACTTCTTTTCATACAGAAAATCTTGTATAAATTCTATGTCTTTTTGTTCAAAACTTTCGCTTTCATCTATAAATATACCTTTAAAGATTTTTTTGTTTTTTATGATATTTTTCGCTTGTTTTATTAAATTATTAAAAGTTCTTTCGTAATCTTGCTTTAACATAGCATAATCTAGTATTAAATTATATTTTTTAGCCAACTTGAATACAAAAGATGATATAGTATGAACTTCTAAATTATTATTTTCTTTATATAGTAATTTTATAGTTTCTCTCAATTGATTACATAATTGCTTAGTATGTGTGAATATAATAAAGTTATGATGAGGGTAAATACGTGCTAATTTAATAGCTCTAGACATCATCAAAGATGTTTTACCGCTACCTGTAGGTCCTTCTATTAAAGTCTTACCATAATTAATTGAAATAGTTTTTTCTAATTGTTCATCTGTTAACATAGAAGCACTATAATTATAATCACCTTGAGAAAAAGTAATTTTTTTAAATTCTTTATTAAGATGATATTGTCCATTAAGTTCATAATATTCAGGACATATATCTAATATATAAAGATTTAATTCAATTTCATTATTAACTTCTTTAAGATAGTTATCTAACTTATCACGATTTCCTATTATCTCTTCTAATTTATTCTTATCTATAATATTATTTTTCACAAAACTTTCAAATCCATAATAATCTTCAATCTCTACATATGGCATAATAAAAACATAATTAAAGCTAATATTACTATGAAATTGAGCCATTTTAAACTTAAGTAGTTCATACTCTTCATTCATTACTTCAATTAGTTCTTCATCTAGGATTGAAAATATTTCTTCGCTTGTATCCATAAATTTTATAAAAAGTATTTTATTATCTTTTATATATAATAGATCTGTATTTATACCTCTAAATGGAGTTACTTTGGGTATTATATTAGTATTATCAGATATTTTTTTATAAAAAATCTTTTCTACTTCTTTTATTTTTAATGCATCTAATTGTGAGTTGATATTTATCTTTTGTCTCAATTTGCATTCCCCCTTTATAGTAATTATATCATTTAAACATATATTTTACTATATTATCAAATATATACATTTTGCATAATTTTTTTACAATTAAGATACTCTATAATATAATAGTACATAAAAAAAGAGAGGTTATACCTCTCTTTTTTATTTATTTAGCATATTCAATTGCTCTTGTTTCCCTTATTATACTTACTTTTATTTGACCTGGATATTCAAGCTCGTCCTCAATTTGTTTAGTCATCTTTCTAGCTAATAAATGAAGTTCTTCATCATTTATGCTGTCAGGCTTAACCATTATTCTAATTTCTCTACCTGCTTGAATTGCATAAGATTTTTCTACACCTTCATAAGAGTTAGCAATTTCTTCAAGCTTTTCTAATCTCTTAATATAAGCTTCTAAAGTTTCTCTTCTTGCCCCTGGTCTTGCTGCAGATATTGCATCTGCTGCTGTAACTAATACAGCTTCAACTATTTGTGGCTCATAATCCCCATGATGAGTACTCATAGCATGTATAACATCTTTAGATTCTTTATATCTTCTAAGTAAGTCCATACCTATATCAACATGAGTCCCTTCCATTTCATGGTCCACAGCTTTTCCTATATCATGTAATAAACCTGCTCTTTTAGCTAGCTTTATATCAGCTCCTATTTCAGCAGCCATTATACCAGCTATATGAGCTACCTCTATTGAGTGTTTTAATACATTTTGACCATAACTAGTTCTGTAGTTTAATCTTCCTAATAATTTAACTAATTCAGGATGTAGTCCATGTACACCAGTTTCAAAAGTTGCTTGTTCACCAAATTCTTTTATGATGTTTTCAACTTCTTTTCTTGATTTTTCAACCATTTCTTCTATTCTTGCTGGATGTATTCTTCCATCAGATATCAGCTTTTCTAAAGCGATTCTTGCTACTTCCCTTCTAATAGGGTCAAAACCTGATAAAATAACAGCTTCTGGAGTATCATCAATTATAAGATCTATACCTGTTAAGGTTTCTAGTGTTCTTATATTTCTTCCCTCTCTACCTATTATTCTCCCCTTCATTTCGTCATTAGGTAAATTAACTACCGTTACAGTAGTTTCTGCAACATGATCTGCTGCACATTTTTGGATAGCATAGCCTATTATTTCTCTTGATCTCTTATCAGCTTCTTCTTTTGCTTGAGATTCAATATCTTTAATCATTATTGACATTTCATGTCTTACTTCTCTTTCTGCATTTGTAAGTATTATTTCTTTTGCTTTTTCAGAAGTAACCCCTGATATATCCTCAAGCTTTTCAAGCTGCTTTGTTTTGATTTCTTCTACTTCTTCTTCTTTTCTTTGTACAGCTTTTAACTTATCATTTAAGTTTGATTCTTTGTTTTCTAAGCTTTGTTGTTTTCTTTCAATAGCTTCTTCTTTTTGAAGAACTCTTCTTTCGTATTTTTGTAATTCGTTACGTCTTTCTCTTTGCTCTTTTTCAGCATCAGTTCTCCATTTGTGTATCTCTTCTTTTGCTTCTAATAGCTTTTCTTTTTTAATTGTTTCTGAGTCTTTATTTGCTTTATCTATTATATCATTGGCTAAGTCTTTAGCTTCACCAATTTTAGTTTCAGATATATTTTTTCTAACAAAATATCCAACTATAATACCAATAGCTAAACCAATTATTATGGCTATAATTTCTATGACATCCACCTCCTTTGTTATAATCCCAAAATATCAATATTATTCTTTAACGTAATTTAAAATTATGACTATTATGACAATTGGTCTTAATTTTTAAAATATAATAAAGTTTCTTTATCTATAATCTTGGAATACTTTAAATAAAATCATCTTAATTTAAAATATTTTATCCTCACTTAATTTTATAATTTTTTCTATTTCATGTCAAGTTTATAGGAGGGGTGTATGCATTTTATTATTCAATTTCTCTATATTTTATTCAATTTCATCATTTTCTTCTGATACAACTGCCTTATCAAGATTATAATGTTCTCTAACCTTTGCATTTATTTCATCTGTTAAGTCCATATTATCAGCTAAGAACTTCTTAACATTTTCTCTACCTTGTCCAAGTTTTATATCGTTGTATGCATACCATGAACCTGATTTTTTAACTATTTCTATGTCAGCTGCTATGTCTAATAAATCACCTATTTTAGATATACCTTCTCCATACATTATGTCAAATTCAGCTTGTTTAAATGGAGGGGCAACTTTATTTTTTACAACTTTAACTCTAGTTCTATTTCCTAGTACTTTATCACCTTGTTTTATACTATCTATTCTTCTTACATCAAGTCTTACTGATGAGTAGAATTTAAGAGCACGACCACCAGTAGTAGTTTCTGGATTCCCAAACATTATCCCAACTTTCTCTCTTAATTGGTTTATAAATATTGCAACACAATTAGATTTCTTAATTGAACCTGTTAATTTTCTTAAAGCTTGAGACATAAGTCTTGCTTGAAGGCCAACATGAGAATCCCCCATTTCTCCTTCTATCTCTGCTTTTGGTACTAGTGCTGCTACAGAGTCCACTACTATTATATCTATTGCACCAGATCTTATTAGTGCTTCTGTTATTTCTAATGCTTGTTCCCCTGTATCTGGTTGAGATATTATTAAATTATCTATATCAACTCCTAAAGCTTTCGCATACACTGGATCTAAGGCATGCTCTGCATCTATGAATGCAGCTATTCCACCATTTTTTTGTGCCTCAGCTACTGTGTGTAAAGCAACTGTTGTTTTACCTGAAGATTCTGGTCCGTATATTTCAATGATTCTACCTTTTGGAAGTCCTCCTATTCCAACGGCAATGTCAAGTCCTATAGATCCTGTAGATATTACATCTATTGCCATTGATGTGGCTTCCCCAAGTCTCATAACTGATCCTTTACCAAAATCTTTTTCTATCTTTCCTAAAGCCTGATTAAGAGCTTGTAACTTTTCTTGTTCTATACTCATGTTATTTCATCCTTTCTCTAAAAACAAACACCTGTTCTATTTACTATATTATTATATCCTATAAAACTTTCATCGTCAATTGAAAATACCCTTATTTATAAAAACCCATGAAATTATTAAAAATAAAGACTTATACTTATATTTATAAACTTTTATTAATTCTTTTATACGATTTTATTTATTTTTATAGCAACAAATTTGTAAGTAATAAAAAAATTTACTTTGCTCATAGCCTCAACGGCTTTGCTCGTTACTTAGGTAACAAAGTTGAAAATTATACATTCTCCAAAGATTAGATAACATATAATTTCCTTACAATAAAAAACCTCCCTAGAATCAAATTCCAGAGAGGTTTTTAGTTATTTACTATTCATAAATAAATCTCTATTTTTATATAAATAATCTATTCCTGAGTATAAAGTAAAAAATGTTGCTATTAAAATAAATATACTTCCTGTATTTATTAATAAGATATTATTAAAGTTTGCACCAATTAATAATATTATTATAGCTAGCATTTGACTTATTGTTTTTATCTTACCACCGCCACTAGCAGCTATAACTTTTCCATCAGCTGCAGCAATAGCTCTTAAAATACTAACGGTAAGCTCTCTAGATACTATTATTATAACCATCCATCCAGCAACTAAATCAGACTCTATCATGCATATAAGTGCTGATATTACTAATAATTTATCTGCTAAAGGATCCATAAATTTTCCAAAGTCTGTTACCAGATTATTTTTTCTAGCAATATGACCATCTAGTGCATCTGTTATTGATGCTATTACAAATATTAAGCAAGATATTAAGTAATGATTTTGTATATTAGACATCATTACTAATATAAATACCGGTATTAACAAAATCCTAAGTAATGTTAATTTATTTGGTAAATTCATCTTGTATATCCCCCATTAAATCATACTCTAGGGCTTTATCAATTTTTACCTTAACAAAATCTCCCGCCTCTAGATCTGTATGTGATTTTACATATACTATACTATCAATTTCTTCTGCATCATATTGAGTTCTACCCATATATACGTTGTCTTCAATTTGCTCTTCTATTAGTACTTCATAAATATTTCCAACTTTATTTTGATTTATTTCTTCAGAAATACCTTGTTGTACCATCATTAAAACATCTCTTCTTTCTGCCTTAACCTCTTCTTCAATATGATTAGGTAATTTATCAGCAGCTGTACCTTCTTCTCTTGAGTAAGTAAATGCTCCCAATTTATCAAACTTAACTTCTTTAACAAATTCCACAAGTTGTTCAAAATCATCTTCATCTTCTCCTGGGAATCCAGTTATTATTGTAGTTCTAAGTGTAGCATCTGGTATATTCTTTCTAATCATTTCTATTTTAGACAAAATATCTTCTTTAGTAGTTTTTCTATTCATTAATTTTAATATTTTATTACTTGCATGTTGTATTGGCATATCAAAGTAATTACAAATATTATCATGTCTTTTTATAACATCTACTAGCTCTTCAGTTATTGATTCTGGATATGAGTACATTATTCTTATCCATTTTAAACCTTCAATTCCTGCTAATTGATCTAATAATTCAGGTAAAACAGGTTTTCCATATATATCAGAGCCATACATTGTACTATCTTGTGCTATAACTACAATTTCTTTAACACCATTTTGTGCTAAAGTCTTAGCTTCAGATATTATATCTTCCATTTTTCTACTTCTTTGTTTCCCTCTTAACTTAGGTATTATACAATAAGTACAATGCTTATCACATCCTTCACTTATTTTTAAGTATGCCATATAGCTTGGTGTAGAAACATATCTTGGAAGATCTTCATTGTATACAAATTCTATATCATTTAAACTTACAATTTGCTTTTCTTTTTGTAATCCTTCTAATATTTCATCTATATTTTGATAACTTCCAGTACCAACTATAGCATCAATTTCAGGAATTTCTTCTTTTAATTCATCTGAATATCTTTGAGCTAAACAGCCAGTAACAATAAGTAATTTTAAATTACCAGTTTCCTTAAGATTTGCAAACTCAATTATTGTATCTATAGATTCTTGTTTTGCTGACTCTATAAATCCACATGTATTTACTAAGATTACATCTGCTTCTTCAAAATCCCCTGTTAATTTGTATCCCTTTTTATTTAATATACCCATCATTATTTCTGCATCAACTAGATTTTTAGAACAACCTAATGATTCAAGTGCTATTTTTAACATTGTTTAACTCCTTCCACTGCTGCCTTATGAAAACTCATTAATTCTTTTAATGTCTCATTAATTGCTTTAAAGTCTATTGTTTTATCATATTTATATTGTTTTATAGAATGCATATATAGTGGGTCATAATATGAAATTAAGTAATTTCCTACAAGCTCTTCATATTTACCTTTTTCTAGTAAATCTAAATATTCGTCAACTTGCTTATTACCCAGCCTTTTTCTAAATGTATTTATGCATTTTTTAAGTTCTTCAATATTTAGTTCATCTCTATCATAAATATATTCTTTACAAAGTCTTTTTACTCTTTCATTTATATCACATTCTATAAGAATATGATATCCATCTCTTATGATAGCATCATATATATCATTTGGAACTAATACAGTTCCAACTCTTTTACTTTCACTTTCTATGAATAAAAAATCTGTTTTTGAAAAATATAGTGATTCAAAAATTCTAGTTTCAAAAGTTTTCTGTGATGGTGGTTTTTCATCATAAGTAATAAATCCAAAAACTGAACCAGTATTTCTTGCCATTTGCTCTAAATCAACTATATCTATATTATTTTTTTTAAGTTCTACTAATAATTCTGTTTTTCCAACTCCAGTAAGCCCATGAAGTACTATAAATTGTTTTTCATTCATTATATTACTTAAGTAATCTAATACATAATTTCTATAGGCTTTATATCCACCTTCAAGTTTATATAAATCTATTCCTATGGAACTTAACATATTCGCTACACTGCTACTTCTCATGCCACCTCTAGCACAATATATAATTATATGCTCATAATTCAATGATAAGTCTTTTACTACTTTATACATATCTTTTAGTTTCGGCGATACAAAATCAAAACCTTTATCTATTGCTTCATGTTTACCTTCTTTTTTATAAATAGTACCAATTTCATGATACTCATCATTATCAAATAAAGGTAAGTTATAAGCATTTAATATATGGTCATCTACATACTCTTTTTCAGTTCTAACATCTATAAAAATTGTTTTTTCAAGTTTTAATGCATCTTCTATTTTTATTGTTTTCAAATTCTATTCACCTTCTAAATTCGCCAATTCTTCCATAGTTATTAATACCTTTCTAGGTTTACTTCCTTCACTAGGGCCAACTATCCCTCTTTCTTCCATAGCGTCTATTAACCTAGCAGCTCTATTAAATCCTATTTTATACTTTCTCTGCAACATAGAAGATGACCCCTGTCCACTTTGTACTACAAATGCTATAGCATCTTCTAAAAATTCATCCACATCATTATTTTTAATATTAGCTGTTTTTGAGATAGTTTGTATTATTTCTTCTTCGTATTTAATTTCTTCTTTTACTTGGCCTTTTACAAAATCTATAACTTTATCAGAATCATTTTCTGAAATATATGCACCTTGTAATCTAACTGGCTTAGAAGCTCCTAAAGGATAGAATAACATGTCACCTTTACCAAGTAGTTTTTCAGCTCCACCCATATCTAATATTGTTCTAGAATCTGTTTGAGATGAAACTGCAAATGCTATTCTTGATGGGATATTTGCCTTTATTACCCCTGTAATTACATCAACAGAAGGTCTTTGTGTTGCAATAATTAAGTGCATACCTGCTGCCCTTGCCATTTGCGCTAATCTACATATATAATCTTCTACTTCATTTGCACATGCCATCATTAAGTCAGCAAGCTCATCTATTATTATTACTATTTTACAAAGTTTAGTTTCACTTTTTTCATTATAACTTGTAATATCTTTTACTCCAAGCTCAGCAAATAATTTATATCTCTTATTCATTTCTACTACTGCCCAATTTAAAGCATTTGCTGCTTTTTTCGGATCAGTTACAACTGGAGATAATAAATGTGGTATTCCATTATAATTTGCTAATTCAACAACTTTAGGGTCTATAAGTAATAATTTTACTTCTTGTGGAGTAGCTTTGAATAATACACTATTTATTATTGTGTTTATACAAACACTCTTACCAGATCCTGTAGCCCCTGCAACAAGTAAATGAGGCATTTTCCCAATATCAGCCACAACAGGATTACCACTAATATCTTTCCCTAGTCCTATAGATAATACAGAAGAGTTATCCTTAAATTCTTTACTTCCAAGTACATCTCTAAGACTAACAACTTGTGGTTCATCATTTGGAACTTCTATACCTATTGCACTCTTTCCTGGTATTGGTGCTTCTATTCTTATACTTTTCGCAGCTAGACTAAGAGCTATATCATCAGACAAGTTTACAATCTTGCTCACCTTAACTCCCGGATTTGGTTGAACTTCATATCTAGTGATTGTAGGCCCTAAAGTAACTTGGCCCATCTTAGTATCTACACCAAAGTTAGATAATGTTTTAATTAATAGTGAGGCATTTTCTAAAGCCTTTCTTTTATCACTTTCATTACATTTATTACCTATTTTAGTCAATAAATCTAAACTAGGTTTTTGATAATTATAAAAAGTTGATTGATTATTAAATTCTAATTCAGTAGTTCTATCTAATGTAATTTCAGTAGTCTTATCCAGATTTACATTAGTCCTACTTAAATTTGGATTTGTATTTTGAAGATCTTTAAGTACATCTAATTCTGGCATTGAACTTGTACCTTCAAGTATTTCTAAATAATCATCATCACTTTTATTAAATCCTACTATTTTTATAGTTTTGTCTTCATCTTCTACATTTGAATCTATATTTGTATTAGTTAATTCATCTTTATTCTCATTTTTATGAAGGATATTTTTAAATAATCCTTTTTTATTGTTACCTAGTTGAGTAGTTTCATCAACCTCTTCAGTAACCAGATTAATTGCAGATTCCTTTAAATTTGACATCTTATCTTTCATACTCATATTACCATTTTTAATGTTATTAGATTTTTCTTGTATACCTAAAATTAAATCTTTTAGAGATATATTAAATGTATACATAATCGTAATAAATAATACGAATAATGAAATTAACCATCCACCTGTTAGACCAAATACTGATTTGATGAAATATGCAATTGTAGATGTAACAAGTCCACAACCACTTCCTTCTATTCCCATTTGCATAACATCTCTATACATATTTGGTTTTAGAGGATTTTCTACTGGAATTCTCCTTGCATTAATTAATCCATAAAATATGAATAAAAATAATATGAATATGTAACCAGCTTTACTCCTTTTCATTCTATAAACATATTCATTTCTTTCAAAAAATCCAAGAATACCTATTATGATTATTAGAACTGGAATAATTATGGAAAGAGCTCCAAACAACCCTTTAAAAGTGTCTTGTATAAATTGTCCTATAAGGCCCATTGAGTTTGAATTTAAACTATATAATAAAAATATACCTATGAATATTGTAACTAAATTAGAATACTCTCCAGAGATAATCATACTCTCTTTATTTTTTTTGTACTTTTTATTATTAGAGCCTTTACTTTTTTTCTTAGCCACCAATCTCACCTCTTATTTCTCATACCTTTTCAATTCAAATTAAAAGTGTTAATGGATTACATTAACACTTGACTATTAAAACATTATATCACATTTTATTAATTTTAAACAAATCTTATTTATTCTCTTGATTTTGATCATCTTTTATTAATTGTCTAAGTTTAGCTAAAGCTTCTTTAAGCCCTCCAACTTCATCTATAAGTCCACACTCAACGGCCTCTTTACCAATTAGAACACTTCCCACATCACTTACTAGTTCATCTTTAGCATGCATAAGCCTTTCTAATTCTCCTCTTTCTATATTAGAAGTCCTTGTTATAAATTCAACTATTCTCTCTTGCATCTTTTTAAAATATTCAAAAGTTTCATTTACACCTATAACAAGTCCATTAGTTCTTATAGGATGAACTATCATAGTAGCTGTTGGTGCTATATAAGAATAATCACCTGCAGTTGCAAGAGGAACACCTATTGAATGGCTTCCACCAAGGACTAAAGTTACTACTTTTTTTGAAATACTATTTATTAACTCTGCCATAGCAAGGCCTGCTTCCACATCTCCTCCTACTGTATTTAAAATAACAAGTATTCCTTTTATTTCACTACTTTCTTCAACAGAGTATAATAAAGGTATTATATGTTCATATTTTGTAGATTTTTTTTGCGGGTTACCAACAAAATGTCCTTCTATTTCGCCTATTATTGTTATGCATTGAATTTCTTTTGAGGCATTAGACGGCATATTGCTAACCCCCATTTGTTTTATATCTTGTATTTTTTCATCATCATTGTCTTGATCTTCATCTGAGTTATCATTACTATTTGCATTATTCCTATTTTCTGCTTTATTTACTTCTTTTTCTTCTACATTTGATTCATCATAATTTAAATCTTCTAATTCATTATCACTGCCACTATTATCATTTATGTATTGATTAGTATTATCTTGATTTTTTATCATTTATTTCACCTCATAGAATATATTTATTTTTATATTTCCCAATGAGTCTAAAATAAATTCTTACTTACAATAAACACAAAAAGCAAGATAAAATTATCTTGCTTTTTAGCTATAAATTTGAACATTGATTATGAATATAATTCATTGTATTTATTCTTTATTATGATACTACTATCATACCACAAAATTTTATACTAGTATTGTCGTAGGCTCTTCCTAATATATTCCTTCATATTCAATAATAATCATATCATTTCCAATTTTTTTCACATTTCTCCAAGGAATTTCTAAATCCCCTTTATCCCTTCTTATTCCAAAAAAACCTCTTTCTCTTGGTATAGATAATGCTAATATTTTTCCAGAACTTTCATCTATGATTATGTCACACTCTCCAATTACACCTAGTCTCTCTCCAGTAACTAAATTCACAATTTCTTTACCAGCCAATTCAGATAAATTCATATTTTTTCCCCCAATATAAATTAAATATTAATTATTTTATATCTGAACACTTTCTACATCTTTTCCTACAATACAGACTCCTAAATTTTCTATGTTAAATACTTTGTCAATAATCGCCTTAACTTGTTCCATATTAACGCTATTTATATGTTCTATTATTTCATCCTCATCTTTTATTTTATTATTAAGCAACATTGATTCACCCATAGATAACATTTTAGAATCAACGCCTTCTAAACTTAATATATAATTACCTTTTAATTGTTCTTTACTTTCCTTTAGCTCTTCTTCCGTAACATAATTTTCTCTTATATATTTTATTTCATTTATTATGCTTTCATATACTTCTTTCAAATATTCTTCACTTGTACTCGCAAATATACCTAATTCCCCACATTTTCTATATAATGTCTGAGATGAGTATATTGAATATGCTAGACCTTTTTCTTCTCTTATATGTTGGAATAATCTTGAGCTTGTGCTTCCCCCAAAAATATTATTAACAACTGCTAATGCATAAGATTCTTCTTCATTCTCTTCTGGTATTGCCTTTAAGTTGATAGCAATATTTACTTGCTCGCTATCTTTATTTTTTCTTACTATACAAGAGTGGAACTTAGCTTCTTCAACATCAGTACAAACTTCTTTTGTTTGCCACTCTCCAAATTTCATTTCTAACTCTTTTACTAGATTATCAAATTTAAAATTACCACAAACTGAAATTACAGCATTATTTGGTACATAATACTTATTAAAATAACTTAATATTTGCTCTTTAGTAATATTTTTGATAGTTTTTCGATTTCCTAATATATTCATCCCCAATCCATTGTCAGGGTAAATATTTTCTAATAATAAATCATAGGATAGGTCTTCTAAAGAGTCCTCATACATTTTTAACTCTTCTAATATTACAAATCTTTCTTTATTTATATCTTTTTTATCAAAAGTTGAGTTTAGTATCATATCACTTAGTACATCTATCCCCACATTAATATGCTCATCTAAAAGATGAACGTAATAGCATGTACACTCTTTATTTGTGAAAGCATTTATTTGTCCCCCCAGATTATCTATATCCCTCGCTATATCTTTTGCACTTCTATTTTTAGTCCCTTTAAATAACATGTGCTCTATAAAATGAGATACACCACTTTCATTTTGTTTTTCCATTCTAGAGCCTGTATTTATCCAAATACCTAGAGATACGGATTTAAAATATGGTATTTCCTCACCTACTACAGTAAGACCATTTTTTAAGGTTTGACATTTATACATACTATCCTCCAATTTTTTCTTTATTCTTTATATTTTCTTTATCCATAAAAACATATAGTATTAATTATAGTTTAGTAAGATAATTTATTCAACAACAAACACATCACTAAGTCTACCAGGCTTAAGATTTTTCTCCCTTATAATCTGTATTATATCATCTATACATTCAGTTGTAGCCTCTGTAGGGTGCATAAGAACTATACTTCCGTCTACTATATCTTTCTTTTTCACTCTTTCTATTATCTTTTCTGGATTATGTTTATCTTGCCAATCAATAGTATCCACATCCCACTTAAAGCATATGTAATTTAAACTTTCTGCTGCTTTTACTGTATTTGATCCAAAAGAGCCTGCTGGTGCTTGAAAGAATTTAGTTTCTTCACCTAAAGCATTATCTATTATTTTTTTAGATGTAGTTATTTGCTCTAGATTATCATCATAAGATAAGGTTGCATAATCTAAATGCTTATATCCATGATTCCCTATCTCATGACCTTCATTTTTTATTTTTAATAATAAGTCTTTATTTTTTTCTACCCATTTGCCAGTTACATTAAAAGTTATATTTACTTTTTCTTTCTTTAGAGTTTCTAATATAGATTCAACATACTCACTTTCCCATCCTAGGTCTATGTTGCATGTTAATGCAACATAGCCACTGTCCTTTTTAGTGCCCTGGGTATAGGGTTCTTTTGCTAAGTCTAAAATATTTATAGTTGGTGTAGGTTCGTTCTTTTTTACAGTAAATACAATCCCTCCTACAATTAGCAAGATAATTAAGATAAACATTATTATCTTTTTTAACTTACTTTTGTTAAGTACCATCATTATCATAAGCTTCTCCTCCTAATATGTACAAATTACTTCTTAATTAATTTTATTAGGATACCTCTTAAATTATTCTTTATTTAGGACTTGCTAAAAATAAAAAAACGAGACAATGTCTCGTTCACTTATATAATAATTAATTACTATTTATTTTTTCTTTCTGGTTTAGGTAATAAAACTTTTCTAGATAAGTTTACTCTTCCTTTTTCATCTATTTCAGTAACTTTAACTTCTACTTCATCTCCAACATTTAAAACATCTTCAACCTTTTCTATTCTTTCATGAGCAATATTTCCTATACGAAGAAGACCTTCTTTTCCTGGAAGTAATTCAACGAAAGCACCAAAATTAACTATTCTAGTTACTTTACCTTTATAGACAACTCCTAATTCAACTTCTGCAACTATATCATTTATTTTCTTTTCTGCAAGTCTTATCATATCCATATCAACTCCAGCTATGAATACTTCACCATCTTGTTCTATATCTATTTTAACACCTGTTTCATCTATTATCTTAGTTATTACTTTACCACCAGCTCCTATAACATCTCTTATTTTGTCTGGATTTATTCTCATAGTAACTATTTTTGGTGCATATTTAGATAACTCTTCACTTGGCTTATCTATGCATTTTTTCATTTCATTTAAGATATGTAATCTACCAACTCTCGCTTGAGCTAGGGCAGTAGTTAATATCTCTTTATCTATACCAGCTATTTTTATATCCATTTGTATAGCAGTTATACCTTTTTCAGTACCTGCAACTTTAAAGTCCATATCTCCTAAGTGGTCTTCCATACCTTGTATGTCTGAAAGTATAGCCATCTTCCCATCATGCTCTATAAGTCCCATTGCGATACCTGCAACCATATCTTTTAAAGGTACACCAGCATCTAATAAAGATAATGTAGAACCACAAACAGAACCTTGAGATGTAGATCCATTTGAACTTAATACTTCAGATACAAGTCTTATAGCATAAGGGAATTCTTCTTTTGATGGTATTACTGGAAGTAATGCTCTTTCAGCTAAAGCTCCATGACCTATTTCTCTTCTTCCTGGCCCTCTTGATGGTCTAGCTTCACCAACAGAGTATGCTGGGAAATTATAGTGATGCATATATCTCTTATTTTCTTCTTCATCAAGTCCATCTAATATTTGAACATCACCTAATGCTCCAAGAGTTGTAACTGTCATTACTTGAGTTTGTCCTCTAGTAAATAACCCTGAACCATGAGCTCTTGGTATAAATCCATGATCACACCAAATTGGTCTTATTTCATCAGTTTTTCTAGCATCTGGTCTTCTACCTTCATGAACTATAGCTTTTCTAACTTCTTCTTTAATAATCGCATCTAAAGTTGCTATTATATCATTTCCAAATTCCTCCAAAGTTTCTTCGTCAAAGCTATTTATAGTTTGCTCTTTAACCGCATCCATAGCCTCTTGTCGTTCTAATTTTTCAACTACTCTAACAGCTTCTCTCATTCCTTCAGTAGCTATTTCTCTAACCTTAGCTTCTATTTCAGGATTCGGTTTAATTTCTTCAAATTCCATTTTTTCTTTTCCAACTTCAGATTGGATTTGTTCTATAAATTCAACTATTTTCTTAATTTCTTCATGCGCTTTTAATATAGCCTCAAGCATTAATGATTCTGGTACTTCATCTGCTCCTGCTTCAACCATCATTACAGCATCTTTAGTTCCTGATACTACAAGATGTAATGAACTTTTTTCTCTCTCTTCAGCTGTTGGGTTAACAACAAGCGCTCCATCTACTAAATCTATACATACAGAACCTGTTGGGCCATTAAAAGGTATTTCAGATATAGAAAGAGCTACTGAAGAACCTATCATAGCAACTATGTCAGGAGTACAGTCTTGATCTACAGATAAAACTGTAGCAACTACTTGTACATCATTTCTAAAAGTTTTTGGGAATAAAGGTCTTATAGGTCTATCTATAAGTCTAGATGTAAGTATAGCTTTTTCTGATGGTTTACCTTCTCTTTTTAAAAATCCACCTGGTATTTTACCAACTGAATATAATCTTTCTTCATAGTCAACACTTAGTGGGAAGAAATCAACACCTTCTCTTGGTTGAGCTGATTTTGATACATTAACCATAACCATAGTCTCACCGTATCTAAGTATTGCACTTCCACTAGCAAGTTGTGCTATTTTTCCTATTTCAACAGAAAGTTCTCTTCCTGCTAAATCCATTGTAAAAATTTTATGTTCAAACATTAATGCTTGTACCTCCTCTTGTACTAAAACCACTATTTCTTCTATGTACTATATTAACAAAATTACTACTAATTAACAATATAATTATATCATGTACATTATTAGGGCTTTTAGTCATATGTTTATTATTAACTATTTCGAAGAACTTATTGCTAAAATTTCAGGTCCTGTATGTGAGCATATACTAGAACCTCCCCTTGTAATAAAAACATTTTTAGCTTTTATTCTTTTATCTACTTCTTCTTTTAACTTTTTAAAATCTTCTTCATTTGATCCATATCCTATAGTAATAGTTTTTGATTCTAAGTCATTATTATTAACTTCTAAAATCATGTCTACTAACTTAGATGCTATATGTTTTGTACCTCTAACTTTTGTTACTATTTTATTTTTTCCATCTTCCATAGTACATATAGGCTTTATATTTAACATATTTCCTACAAAAGATACAATACTAGGAAGTCTTCCACTCTCCTTTAAATATTCAAGTGTAAAAGGAACAAAAAATAAATTTACACTATCTCTAATTTCTTCTAGTTTATCAATTATCTCATTAGCACTTAATTTATTTTCTTCAATTAATTCACAAGCTTTTATTACATATTGACCACTACCTAGTGATAAAAATAATGAATCAAATAAATAAATATTTTCACTTACATCATTTTTAGCTAAAGTAGCGCTTTGATATGTTCCAGATGTCTTTGAAGATCCTGTTATGCATATAACATCATATCCTTCATTAACATACTTTTCAAAAGCTTCTTTAAATTGAATATATGTAGCTTGAGATGTTTTAGGTAAAATATCACTATTTTTTAAAACATCATAAAATTCTTCTTTAGTAACATCTACACCATCTTTATAATCTTTTCCACCTATGTTTATAGTAAGTGGAATCATCTCTAGAAAATCTTTTTCTTTTATTTCATCAGGAATGTCGCACATGCTATCGCATAATAGTTTAATTTTCACTGCTACTGCCCCCTTATAGAACATAGTATTTAAATTTCTTTATTATAAAATACAAAAAAACAGGTATTATAGTATACCTGCTTTTTAAATAAAGTAACAAGATTATTTTCTTAATCCTAATTTAGCTATTAATGCTCTGTAACCTTCTAAGTCTTTTTCTTTTAAGTAAGCTAATAAGTTTCTTCTTCTACCAACCATTTTTAATAAACCTCTTCTTGAGTGGTGGTCTTTTTTGTGAACTTTTAAGTGATCGTTTAATTCGTTTATTCTAGCTGTTAATAATGCTATTTGAACTTCTGGAGAACCAGTATCTCCTTCTTTTCTTCCGAATTCTTTTATTATTTCTGTTTTATTCATTTGTTTTACCTCCAAATATTTAATAATCGCCATTTACTAAGCATTGATTGGAGTATTCATATGCCGAGTAATGGTTACTTTGATTATTTTATCACAACTTAGTTACTTTTGCAAATATACTTTTTATATATATAATTAATATCCTTCTTCAATTGTACTTTTAATTCATTTAAATCTTTAAACTTCTTTTCATCTCTTATTCTTTCCAAAAATTCAAGTTTTATAGTTTCTCCGTAAATATCCTTATCAAATTCTAATATATTTGTTTCTATAGACATTTTATTTCCATTAACAGTTGGATTATATCCAACATTTGTAGCTCCTATATAAACTTCATTATCTATATATACCTTTGTAGCATATATACCTCTTTTAGGTATTACCAAACTTTCTTTTAACTTAAGATTCGCTGTAGGGAATCCTATAATTCTCCCTACTTGTTTAGCCTTAATTACTTCACCTTCTATTGTATAATTTCTGCCTAAGTATTCTTGTATTCCATCTACCTCTCCAGTTTGAACTAATTCCTTAATAAAAGTACTACTTATTCTTTTTCCTTTAACTCTTACTGGTCCTATAACATCCACATCAAAACTATATTTTGAACCTAATTGTTTTAAAGTTTGTGCATTTCCCTCTCTATTCCTTGCAAAAGCAAAATCATGTCCTACAATAACCTTTTTGGCATGCAAACCTTCTATTAAAATGTTCTTTACAAAGTCTTCAGCCGATATTTCAGCCATACTTTTATCAAAAGGTATATCAATTACTATGTCTACTCCTAAAGATTTAAATAAATTCATTTTATCCTCTTCTGTAATTATTTCTTTTGTTTCTCTATTAAAGAAATAACTTAAAGGACTATTTTTAAAAGTAATTACTACACTTTTAAAATCTTGTTCTTTTGCAATAGAAACTGTTTTTTCTATAAGAACTTTATGACCATTATGTATACCATCAAATTTGCCTATAGTAACAACACTTTTATCAAAACTTTTTATTTCTTCTAAAGAATTTATAATAATCATGTCTTTTCCCCACTGATATAATATTTATTCTATAAAAAGTTTATCACTCTTTATACTAATAGTGTTATTATTTTTTAATATTTTTCCTATTCCTATAAATTTATTATTACAGTATACTCTAACATACTCATCTTCATTATCTAGATTATCTGTAGTAAACCTTCTAGAATCTATTATGCCACCATTACTATAATATTTTAGTGCACTTTCAACTAATTTAACTGGCTTAAACTTATCTAATACATAATCAATGTCATATAAGTAATTTTCTAATATGTTGTCACAATAATATTGTTCTAATTCTTCTAAAGTTATTGAGTTTTCTAAGTTAAATTTTCCTGAAGACGTCCTAAGTAAAAATGACATATGTCCACCACATCCTAAATATTCTCCAATATCATGGCAAATACTTCTGACATAAGTTCCTTTTGAGCATTTTACTAAAAATAAAATTTTATTATCCTTTATGCTTAAAATTTCATTATGTTCTATTTTTACTTTTCTAGGTTTAATTTCTATACTGTCTGCTTTACCTTTTCTAGCTAAATCACACATTTTTTTACCATTTACTTTTAGAGCTGAGTATATTGGAGGATATTGATCAATTTCTCCTCTTTGACTCTCAAATGCCTTATAAATATCTTCTTTCGTGATTTTTGAAGTATCTCCTTCTTTTAAAATAACTCCAGAAGAATCATACGTATCCGTACTTGCTCCTAAAGTCAATTCACATATGTATGATTTTTCTTTATTTAATATAAGCTCGCTTACTTTAGTAGCCTTTCCTATACAAATAGGAAGTACACCTGCCGCATCAGGGTCTAATGTACCTGTATGACCAACCTTTTTTATATTTAAAATTCTTCTAACTCTACTGACAACATCATGAGATGTCATTCCAGTAGGTTTTAATATATTTATTATCTTATTCATTAAAAATCATCCTTAAATTTCTTTTAATGCTTCTTGTATTATCTTTTCTTTTGCATTTTCTATTGTATCATATATAGTACATCCAGCAGCTCTTATATGACCACCTCCACCAAATACTTTTGCTATCTTACTTACATCAGCATATGATTTGGATCTTAAGCTTACTTTAATTTCATTATTGCCTTTTTCTTTAAGTAAAATTCCAATTTCCACATTTTCTATATCTCTAGCATAAGGAGTTACACCGTCTGTATCTTTAAAATCTACACCAGTTCTTTTTAACATGTCTTGGGTTACACACATTGTAGCTATTTTAATATTTGTTATTTCTAAGGAATTTAAAGCTTCACCTAATAATTTATAAAAATTAAAAGGATTGCTACCAAATACACTTTGTACAACTAATTGAGTATCAGCACCTGCAAGTAATAGATTTTTAGCCATATCAAAACTACTTGCTTGAGTATTTGAGTAGGTAAGTTTGCCTGTATCTGTCATCAAACCTGTATAAAGACATGTAGCTATTTTTTCATCAATAGTTTTTACTTTAGTTATTTCTTCATTTCTTTTTAGTAGATTATATACTAATTCACAAGTTGATGATGCATCTTTAACTACATAATAATAATCTCCATACAAATCGTTACTATCATGATGATCTATATTGATTAGTTTATTACAGTTAGACATTATATTGTCATCTAAGCATATTCTATTTTTATCTCCACAATCTAAAGCAACCAAATTATAATCATTTATGTTCATCTCTTTAAATTCTTGAGAGCTTATTCTGTTTATATCATTTACTAGAAATTGAAGATTTAAAGGTGCACTATCATCTAAAACATAGTAAACCCTCTTGTTAAGATTTTTTAAGAAATAATACATTGAAAGAGTTGAACCAATATTGTCTCCATCTGGATTAATATGAGAAGTAACGATAAAATCGTTACTTCCATTTAAATAATTTATAATATTGTCTATATTATTCATTATCAGTTTCCTCATTTTGAGATCTTTGATTATCTTTTTCAGATACTTTTTTTATAAGGCTGTCCATATACATACCTTTGATTAATGAATCGTCTACTTTAAATATGATTTGTGGGATATGTCTTATTTTTATACTTCTTCCTATTTCTCTTCTAATGTAACTTTCAGCACTGCTTAAACCTTGTAAAGTAGATTCTTCATCTCCACCTAAAATGCTTACATATACATAGGCATAGCTTAAGTCATTAGTCACTTCTACATCTGTTACACTTACCATAGAATTTATTCTAGGGTCTTTTATTCCATTAATAAGCATTGTACTTACTATTTTTCTTATTTCTTCGCCTATTCTACGTGTTCTATTATACGATGCCATAATATCAACCTTCTTTACTTTTCGTTAATTATTTATTTTAATTTTCTTTCTACTTCTTTTGTTATATATGCTTCTACTATATCTCCAACCTTAATATCGTTGTAGTTTACAAAGCTCATACCACATTCGTATCCATTATTAACTTCTTTTACATCATCTTTGAATCTCTTAAGAGCTTGTATTTCACCTTCGTGAATTATTATTCCATCTCTTACGATTCTAACTTTACCACTTCTGAATATTTTCCCAGATGTAACATAACATCCTGATACAGTTCCTACACCAGATATTTTATAAACTTCTCTTACCTCTGCTTTACCTGTATCTTCATCTTTATATTCTGGATCTAACATACCAGTCATAGCTGCTTGTATATCTTCTATAGCTTTATATATTATAGTATAACTTCTGACATCTACACTTTCTTTTTCTGCTAATGATTCAGCACTAGGTACTGGTCTAACATTGAATCCTATTATTATTGCATTTGATGCAGCAGCAAGCATAACATCTGATTCATTTATAGCTCCAACACCACCGTGAATTACTCTTACACCCACTTCTTCGTTAGATAGTTTTTCAAGTGATTGTTTAACCGCTTGAACAGAACCTTGAACATCTGCTTTTATGACGATATTAAGTTCTTTCACTTGACCATCATTCATGTGATTAAAGAATTCATCAAGTGACATTCTTTGACTAGATTTTAACATTTCTTCTCTAGCTATTAATTGTCTTTTTTCTGCTATACTTCTAGCAACTTTATCTGAAGGTACAGCTACAAACTGGTCTCCACCTTGTGGAACTTCAGAAAGACCTAGTATCTCTACTGCCATTGATGGTCCAGCAGTTTTAACTCTTTTTCCTTTAGAGTTTATCATCGCTCTTACTTTACCACAAGCAACACCACAAACTATTGGGTCTCCAACTTTAAGAGTACCACCTTGAACTAATATAGTTGCAACAGGACCTCTTCCTTTATCTAATTCAGCTTCTATAACAGTACCTACTGCTCTTTTATTTGGATTAGCTTTTAATTCTTCTACTTCAGCAACTAAAAGTATCATTTCAAGTAATGTATCTATACCTGTTCTTTGTCTAGCTGAAACTGGAACTGCTATAACATCCCCACCCCAGTCTTCAACAAGTAATCCTTGTTCTGATAGTTCTTGCTTAACTTTATCTGGGTTAGCTGATGGTTTATCTATTTTGTTTATAGCTACTATTAGTGGAACTTCCGCTGCTTTAGCATGGTTTATTGCTTCTATTGTTTGAGGCATTATACCATCATCAGCTGCAACAACAAGTATAGCTATATCTGTAACTTGTGCACCTCTAGCTCTCATTGATGTGAAAGCCTCATGTCCTGGAGTATCTAAAAATACTATTTTTTGTCCATTTATTGATACTTCAGATGCACCTATATGTTGAGTAATTCCACCTGCTTCACTATTTGTAACATGTGTACTTCTTATTGCATCAAGTAAAGAAGTTTTACCGTGGTCAACGTGTCCCATAACTGTAACAACTGGTGGTCTTGGTTTTAAATCTTCTTCAGCATCTTCTTGTATGTCCATTAATGCTTCTATTTCTTCTTCAGCATCTTCTTCATTTGAAGACATAGTTAATGTAAATCCATATTCACTTGCTAAGTGAGAAGCTATTTCAAAATTAACTTCTTGATTTAATGAAGCCATAGTTCCCATTTTCATAAGTTTCATTATAACTTCTGTAGCTGGTCTTCCTAATGCTTCTGCTAAATTTTGTACTGTTAAATTTCCTTCAACAGCTATAGTATTTTCATTATTACCTTTTTCTTCTTTTATTAAGTCTAGTAATAATTCAACATCTTCTTCTTCTATTTCAGATTTTTCGTTTTGCACTTCAATTCCTAATTCTTTTAATTTTGCTAGAATATCCTTATTTGACATTCCCTCTTGCTCTGCTATTTGGTATACTCTTGTTTTTTTCACAAGATCACCCCCTATAATTATTTGTTAATCCATTAATTGTACAATTTTATTTGTAAATCCTATATCTTTTATTCCTATAACAGCTCTAGAATCTTTTCCAATGGATAATCCTAAACCTTCTTTTGTAGAAAAGTGAATACACTTTACATTTCTAAATGAAGATTTGTCTTTAAAAAGTTTTTTTGTATTATTTGATGCATCTTCTGCTACAATAACTAAATTTAACTTACCTTTTTTTAAATCTAATAATGTAGCATCTTCTCCAGATACTAATTTACCAGCTCTCATAGCAATTCCTAGTAATGAGTGTATTTGATTATTATTATTTTTCATAAGATTCTAACTCCGATAATAATTTTTCATATACCTCATTAGGAACTTCCATTTTAAATGCTCTATTTAAAGCTTTGCTTTTTATAGCTTTTTTTAAACACTCAGAATCCTTGCATATGTATGCTCCTCTTCCATTAGCTTTGCCAGTTAAGTCTATAAAAATTTCGCCTTCTTTATTTTTAACGATTCTAATAAGCTCTTTCTTATTATCTCTATCTTGACATGAAATACATTTTCTCTGAGGTACTTTTTTTATTTTTGTCAAACTTATCCCTCCTTATTCTTCGTCTAGTTGAGATTCGCTTTTTATATCTATTTTCCAGTTCGTAAGTTTTGCTGCAAGTCTAGCATTTTGCCCTGCTTTACCTATAGCTAAAGATAATTGATAATCAGGAACTACAACTAAAGCTGATTTTTCTTCCTCATTAACTTCTACTTTAACTACTTTTGATGGGCTTAGTGATGCTGATACATATTCAGCTGGATTTTCACTATAGTTTATTATATCAATTTTCTCTCCACCAAGTTCATCAACTACATATTTTACTCTAGTTCCTTTTGGTCCTACACAAGCACCTATTGGATCTATTTTTTCATCTATAGAATGAACAGCCATTTTTGTTCTTGAACCAGCTTCTCTTGATACAGATTTTATTTGAACTATACCTTGGTATATTTCTGGAACTTCTGATTCAAATAATCTTTTTACTAAACCTGGATGACTTCTAGAAACTACTATTTGAGGTCCTTTATTAGTTTTCTTCACTTCTAATATATATACCTTTATTTTATCACCAGCTTTAAAGTGTTCTCCTGGTATTTGTTCAGTTTCTGGCATAGAAGCTTCTATTTTCCCTAGTCTTACATAAACTATTTTTTTATTATCAGATACTCTAGCAACTTCTCCTGTTACTAATTCTCCTTCTTTTTCTATAAATTCATTGTATATTATTTCTCTTTCAGCTTCTCTTATTCTTTGAACAACTACTTGTTTAGCTGTTTGAGCTGCTATTCTACCAAAATCTTTTGGAGTTACTTCATTTTCTAATATGTCTCCTAATTCATATTTTGGATTTATTTGTCTTGCTTCATCTAATTCTATTTCTAAGAAATTATCATATAAATCAGATTCATCAACTACTCTTCTTTGTGAATATACTTTAACATCACCTTTTTCTCTATTAAAATCTATTCTAACATTTTGAGCAGAACCAAAGTTTTTCTTGTAAGCAGTTAAAAGTGCTTGCTCAATTGTATCTATAAGTACATCCTTATCAATACCTCTATCCTTTTCTAATTCATCTAAAGCTTCCATGAATTCATGATTCATTTTATTATCCTCCCTATATTAATATGTTACCACTAAAATTTAATTGCTAATCTAATAAGTGCAACATCTTTTTTATTAAATTCAACTTCTTCATTATCTATTATAACTTTAATATTTTTATCTTCAGTTAAACCAACTAATTCACCTTCATGTTGTTTTGAACCATTCATTGGTTTATAAAGCTTTATTTCCACATCTCTACCTTGGTATTTTATAAAGTCTTTATCTTTTTTTAACGGTCTATCAAGTCCTGGAGATGATACTTCTAAGTAGTAATTATCCTTTATTGGATCTTTCTCGTCTAAAATTGGATTTAATGCTCTTGTTACAACCTCACATTCATTTAAAGATACTCCGCCTTCTTTATCAATGTAAACTCTAAGGAAGAATTCTCCTCCTTCTTTAACATACTCAACATCAACTAATTCTAAATTATTAGCATCTGTTATTGGTAACACTAATTGTTCAATTTCAGCAGCTATGCTTTTTTTCATATTGATTACCTCCTATTCAGTTGTACTTATATATTATTTAAAACAAAAGAGTGAGAAGCTATGTCTCACTCTTAGTTTCTGCAAATATACTATTTTATATATCACTATATCATAAAAATCTTATATTTACAAGCTTTTGTGGTTTTTTTGTATTATATAAGTAGTTAAACGTAATAATTATTGGTTTTGACTTTTTAACTTATATAAATTATAAAAATTAATAAGTATAATTGCCATATTGGATAAAGCTACAGGATATGCACCTACGGTTAAACCATATATAACAAACATTAAACATCCAATAGAATTTATTATTCTTAACTTAGTAATATCAGTCATCATAAGTGATATTACTAGCAAAATAGATGCTCCATAACCTACCCATTCAATAAGCTCTGAACTAAACATAGCAAATCCTCCTTTTCTCTATTACACTTGATGTCATATTTACTATTTTTTCAAAGTATAAATTTTCATTTACCAGTCCTTCCATTATATTATATATTTTGTCCCGAATCTATAATAATATTTTAAAACAAGGAAAGCTGATTTTTGTCACTCATATTGGATAACGAGCCATGATTTGTTAAAGTCTCAATTACTGTTTTTGAAATTTTAGTCCTTCTTCTTAAATCTTCTTTTGAAATAAATTCACCATTTTCCCTTTCTTGTTGAATATGGATGGCTGCATTTTCACCAACCCCTTGCAATCCTATCATTGGTGGTAAAATTGTTTTATCATCAATAACCCTAAACTTAGTAGCATCAGACTCATATATATCAACAGGAATTATCTTTATATCTCTAGCGTACATTTCTAATGCAACTTCAAGTACTGTAAGCATATTTTTTTCCTTTGCACTGGCATCATTTCCAAGAGATTGTATTTCATCTATTTTGTCCCTTATAACATCTAACCCTTTAACTATTAAGTCAGCATCAAAATCTTCTGCTTTTGTAGTAAAATATGTTGCATAAAAAGCTGCAGGATAATGTACCTTATAATATGCCAATCTAAAACTCATCATAACGTATGCTACGGCATGAGCTTTCGGGAACATATATTTTATCTTTTGACATGAACCTATATACCATTCTGGAACATTATTCTTATTCATTTCTTCTATGAATTCCGGTTTTAACCCTTTACCTTTCCTAACACTCTCCATTATTGTGAATGCCAACTTCGGTGCTAATCCTTTAAATATAAGATAGTTCATTATGTCGTCACGAGTAGTTATAACTTCTTTGAATTCAACAGTCCCTTCAACAACTAAATCTTGTGCATTGTTTAACCACACATCTGTCCCGTGCGAAAGACCAGATATACGTACTAATTCGTCAAATGTCTTAGGCTTTGTATCTAAAAGCATTTGTCTAACGAACTTGGTCCCAAACTCAGGTATAGCAAGAGATCCTATTGGGCAATTAATTTCTTCTGGTGTAACTCCCAGTGCATCTGTAGATGTGAATAATGACATAGTTTCCTGGTCATCTAAAGGTATTTCTGTAGCTACAGTACCCGTAATATCCTCAAGCATTCTTATAATAGTCGGAACGTCGTGCCCAAGTATATCAAGTTTTAGTATCCTACCACTTATAGAGTGATAGTCAAAGTGAGTAGTAATTACTCCACAGCTGGTGTCATTAGCTGGATATTGTATTGGTGTAATATCATATACATCTTTATAGTTAGGAATAACCATAACACCACCTGGATGTTGACCAGATGTCCTTTTCACACCTGTACAACCATTGGCCAGTCTTAACACCTCTGCACTTGTTGAGTTTAAATCATTTTCTTCCACAAATTTTTTCGCATATCCATATGCTGTTTTCTCTGCTACTGTACCTATAGTACCAGCTCTGTATACATATCCTTCTCCGAAAAGTTCTTCCGTATATTTATGAATTACAGGCTGATAACTTCCTGAGAAATTAAGGTCTATATCTGGCTCTTTATCACCTTCAAACCCAAGGAATGTTTCAAAAGGTATATCATGACCATCTTTTTTTAATTTTCTACCACACTTTGGACAATCTTTATCTGGTAAATCTACTCCAGAACCCCACTCACCAACTTCATAGAAATAAGAATATTTACATTCTTCGTTTTCACAAATATAATGTGCTGGTAGCGGGTTAACCTCTGTTATATCACTCATCGTAGCAGCTAATGATGAACCAACAGATCCCCTAGAACCAACTAGATATCCATCTGATAGAGATTTAGTAACTAGTTTTTGTGCAATTATATACATAACTGCATATCCATTGCTAATTATAGAATTTAGTTCTCTGTCCAACCTTTTTCTAACTACATCAGGTAGTGGAGAACCATATATCCTCTCTGCCTTAGCATTGCACATATCTCTAAGCTCTTTGTCAGACCCTTCTATTACTGGAGGGAATGTTTCATTAGGTATTGGCAATATACTTTCCACCATATCTGCTACTTTATTAGTATTTTCAACTACTACTTCATAAGCCAATTCCTCACCTAAATAACTAAATTCTTCTAACATTTCATCTGTAGTTCTAAAATGAAGATATGTTTCTTCTTCATCTACTTTAAATCCTTGAGAATATTTTAATACCTTTCTAAAAATTGCTTCATGTTTCTCTATAAAGTGAACATCTCCTGTAGCTACAGGTAATTTTTTAAACTTTTTAGCAATTTCTATAAGTCTTTTATTTATTTCTCTTAGCTCTTCTTCATCCTCAACTTCACCTTTATCAATCATAAATCTATTATTATCTATAGGCATTACTTCTATATAATCATAGAGATGAATAATTTTTTCTATTTCTTCATCACTCTTATTTTGTTTTACTGCTTGAAAAACTTCCCCTGCTTCACAAGCTGATCCTACTATAATACCTTCTTTAAATTTTTGAAGAACACTTTTCAATATTCTTGGCGCTCTATAAAAATGATTTACATGAGCATCGGATACTATTTTATATAAGTTTTTAATCCCAACTTGATTTTGAGCAATTAAAGTAACATGATTTGTTCTTAGTTTTGTATAGTCTATATCTCCTAATATGGAATTTACATCACTTAATTTTTCTCCGCCTTTTTTTCTTATCATTTCTAAAAACCTAATAAATATATGAGCTGTAGCTTCAGCATCATCTACTGCTCTATGGTGATTAAGTAGAGGTATACCAAGTTCTTTAGCTATTATATTCAGTTTAAATCTTTTTAGATGTGGTAAAAGTGTTCTAGCAAGAGTTAGTGTATCTATACTTATATTCTTAAATTCAATATTTTGTTCTCTACATTTTTGTTTCATAAATCCCATATCAAAATCAGCATTATGAGCAACTAAAACGCTGTCTCCTATAAAATCTACAAATTTAGGCAATACTTCTTCTATTGTGGGCTTATCTTTTATTAGGTCATTCGTTATACCCGTTAGTTCTTGAACTTTGTAAGAAATATCTTTTTGTGGATTAATTAATTGACTAAATCTATCTACCACTTTGAAATTTTCTACTTTAACTGCACCAATTTCAGTTATTTTGTCATTTTTATTAGAAAAACCTGTAGTCTCTAAGTCAAATACTACAAAAGTTTGAGATAAATCTAAATCATTTGCATCTTCAACAATATGAGCATTATCTTCTACTAAATACCCCTCCACACCATAAAGTATTTTTATATTATTTGATTTTCCTGCATCCATAGCTTCTGGAAAGGCTTGTACAACACCATGATCTGTTATGGCTATGGCTTGATGTCCCCAAGTGGCTGCTTGTTTTACTAACTTTTTAGTAGAACATATGGCATCCATAGAAGACATTTGAGTATGAGCATGAAGTTCTACCCTTTTTTTATTTCCTTTATCTTTTCTAAGAGGCTTTTCTTCTTCTCTGATACCACTTATTGTCATAGTTAGTTCTCTTTGATAAGTATCATATAAAACATCTCCTTTGATTTTTACATAAGAACCTTCTTTTACTTTATCTAATACTTTATCTTTATTTAAGTCATTTAAGAATAGTTTACAGTTAATGGAACTTGTGTTATCTGTAATAGACATTATTAAAAGAATTTTACCATTTCTTAATTCTTTTATTTCTATATTAAATACATCACCTACTACTGCCACTGTTTTAGAGTTTTGATTCAAGTCTTTGATTGAACAAACTAAACTATTTACATCTTCACCATATATTAGGTGTGTATCATGTTCATCGTCTTTGATAACATATCCTTCCTCTTCAACTTCTTCAACAGTATCAAACTCTAGCTCTTTAATTAATTCTTCTATTTCTTTATCTGTTCTTTCCATTAATTTTTTTCTGTCTATTTTTTCACTTACAGCTTTTTCAACTTTAACATCAGCTTCTATAGATAATTCTTCAATTAATATATTTTTTATTACTTCTTCTATATTATTCTTTTTTAATTTTTCATAAAAAATATCTTTAGGTATTTTAATTTTTAAAAGATTATCTAAATACATATATTCAACTTGTTTTTTCCATCCTTCTATTGCTGGACATATTTTTTTTAATATATATAAAATATTATGCCAATAAGCTTTTATAATATCTTTTTCTGATTTTCTACCAAAGCCTATATATTTAATCTTTATTCTAATATTTTTAAAGTAATTTAATTTACCTAGTAATTCTTCTCTAAGTTCATCTAAAATCTCATGAGATATCATTTCCTTTGATGATAAATACATATAAAATATTCTGTCTTCTTTAAAATACACAACTTTAGACACTTGCACATCTCCTAGTTGCTTTGATAACCTATTATTATTTATTTCTAATTTGCTTAAATAATCTTTAATATTATCCATGAGATTATCACTTCCTTTCTAGATAAATTATTATATCACATCTCAAAAACAATTAATATTGAGTATAATATATATTCTTTTTTATTTTTATTTACTAATAAAAAAATTTTTTAGGATTAGCTTCGAATTCATCTTTAATTAATATTATATAATATGACGACTATTCAAATTAAGGCGGTGTTTAATATGACATGCAAGAACATCCTTGATATAAATTATTTATCAACCTACTACGACAATCTTGGAGGTAAAAAACTATTTAAAGACTGTATAAAAGACTTTAATTCATATATCAATAAAAAAGTATATCTTTATTATTCTAATAAAAAAGATACACCCGTATGTGCACTGCCAAAATTTAAAATTTTGTTAGTTACTAGATTGGGTTTCTTGTCATTTTGCTATAACTTTTATTTTTATGTTAATGGATTCGATTATTATAATATAGATATTTCACAAGATAACTTAAAGATAATTGCTAAATGTGTTTGTTCCCATGAAATTGGTCATATATTAGATGATAGTATTAACAGTAATAGATGGGAACAATCAAAAGTATTGACAGATATTTTAGAAAAGATGCTTCATTATAATATTGATTTTTCCAATATTGATTTTCATAAAAAAAATCTTCCGCAAGATTTAGAAAATAGTGTTTTAATTTTCAAGAAAAATTTAGTAGGTAGGGAGGCTATTGCCTGGGAAATAGCTAGAAATATTATGCATTTTCACACACCTAAAGAAAGATTCATTTTTGATAAGGTTAGAGAATATGCTTTAGCAACTTATAATTATGGTGATTTAAAATCTATCATAAAAGAAAATAATTTAGAATCTTTTTTTAAATATAAGAAATACTTTGCTTAACAAAAAATCCTACTTATAAAAAGTAGGATTTTTTATTTTATTTATATTTTGGAACTTCATATTTCATAGAAGTTGAGCTATACATAGAAGTTATTTTTGTCATAACAGACCCTATAAGTTTTGCCCAGTTTACATCTGTTGCATATTGATGATTAGGATTTTCATAACTCCATCTCATCTTATATAGAGTATTTTGGTTATACCTTGAATTTTTTATATAATTATCAGCTATCCATTTAGCTGAACCTTCCAAAGTTTTTTCAACACTTGTCCACCCCATCTTATAGGCATAGTTTTTCCCTGAAGAATCTGCTGTTCCATCAAAAGCTGCTATACCAAAGAAATTATATACTTTTACTTGTCCATTTGGAGTACTCACATATTGACCTTTTGCTAATGTGGATCTTCCATAACCAGTCTCAACCATAGCATGTGCCACAAAATAAGCTAAGTCTATATCACTTTTCTTAGCTGCATTTATAAATGCTTCACCTTTGTTATAAAAAACATTGTTTCCATTAGAGTCAGGAGCTAAACTATTTAAATAAGAGTTTAACTGACTTACAGTTACACCACCTTTATAACTATCAAGCCTTAAAAATTGGTTCATTCCACTTTTAGATGAAGTAAATGTATCTGGATTTAAATATTTTTTCAAGTCAGCTCTTGTAGCATTTATATATCCTCTATTTCCACTTCCTCCAGTAGATGAAGATGCATCTATTTTATTTCCACCTTTTAAGGCTTTACTATACTGTACTTCTACATGTTGATCTAATGTGTACGATAAAGGCTTATAGTTTGTACCTGCTGAAGATGAGTTATTAAATCCATTTATGTTTTCACTTTCAGATGTATTAGTTAAATATGTATCAGAGATATATCCTGTAGTATCATTAAGTTTTATTTTAACCCATCCATTATCTTGTGATAAAGGCTTTACTACATTTCCTTTATATAAAGTCCCTATAATCGAATGTGATGTTGATGGGCCACTTCTTACATTCAAAGTACTTGCTGTAACTTTTTTATTAGATACTTTTACTTCTTCGTCCTTATCATCTTCTACTTTTTTATCAGACAGATACTGACTACTTACATAGGCTGTACTTCCTTTGTAATTTATTTTACTCCATGATCCACTTTCTGATATCACTTCTACTTTATCATCTTTATTTAATTTTCCAA
>NZ_JAGHFM010000150.1 GCF_017888745.1 Terrisporobacter sp.
GAGGTCTAGTACTTGGACATGGATTTTTGTGGATGGATTTAATAAGCTATACTATAGGGATTATAATTGCTGTAATAATAGATAAAGTTTTAAGTTATGCTAAATCTAATGAATAGTTAAATTGAATATATAAAATGGGGAGGGATAATGTGGACGGTATAGAGCAACAATTAGAATACATATCAAGTTCAAAGGATAATGTTTTTTTAAAAGAACCTTGGTTAAAATGGGCTATTGAGATACAAAGTATTGCACAATGTGGATTATCATATACAAAAGATTTATATGATAAAGAACGCTATGAGCAATTGAGGAATATTGCATGTGAAATGTTAAGTTATAAAACAGATATCCCTGCGAATAAAATAAAAGATTTATTTTGTAATGAAGAAGGATATCAAACACCTAAGTTAGATACCAGAGCAGTAATTTTTAAAGATGAAAAAATATTGTTAGTACATGAGAAAAATGGTTCTTGGTCATTACCTGGTGGATGGGTAGATGTTTTAGAATCAATAGAATCAAACACTATAAAGGAAGTAAAAGAGGAGTCAGGACTTGATGTTATTGCTAAAAGAATTATAGCTATTCAGGATAGAAATAAACATAATGTGCCAGTATATCCATATGGTGTATGTAAAGTTTTTGTTGAATGTGAAGTTATTGGTGGTCAATTTATTGAAAATATAGAAACTACAGAAATAGAATATTTTTCAATTGATAATTTACCTACTCTTTGTGAAGCAAAAAATAGTATTGAGCAAATAGAAATGTGTTTTAAATCTAAAGATAATAAGAATTGGCAGGTTATCTTTGATTAAATAGTATTATAGTAGAATCTAACAAATCAATTTATGATGTTCACCAAAACACCTGTTTTAACGGACATGTTGTTAAGATCTAAGTTTTGATAATAATTAAACTAACAATTGTTATAATTTATAATATTTAATGGGAGATAAAAGATGAAGAAAACTATAATACTTCTTGGGATTATATTGTCAATAATATTTGTAACGGAATGTTCTAACAATAGTGACAGAGTTGGAAATACTGATGATGAAATATTAGAATACTTACATAAAGACTTTATGACTAATATAGGAAATGATAATCTAACTATTGTAGATACTATTTATATAGATAACTCTAAAATAGTAGGATTTTTATCTGATACAGGTCAAGGATATTTTGTATATGAAAAAATAAAAAAGGTGATTATATAATGACTGGTAATATGGCAAAAGGTATTACATCTAGTGGTTTAGGTGTTACTAATTTTGTAGCTAGGTATAATCTTAACAATGGGCTAGAAAATAGTGACTATGCATATATTGTAATATCAAATGGAGATATTGTCTCAAATGTAGAAATTTCAATAAATGGACATATTTTTAATGAATCTATGGAAATTGGTAAACCTTCTATGATTTTACTAAATGATGTTATGCCTAAAAGTGAATATAAAGATGGAGTAAGCGTTGATTTTAGATATTTTGATATAAACAACAATGAATTGAAAAATGATGAGGAATACTAAGAAAAACTAAAGGAGTATGAAAATGGATAGTTTTAATATATTTGGATTTATAGCAATGATATCTTCATTAATATTAATTATAATTTTAATAAGATTACTAATAAAAAGATTTTCCAATAACTCGAACTTAAAATAGAAATAAGCTTTGGTTTTAAAGTTAATATAATTTAGGGTGACAACGTGAAAATAGGATTAAGAAGACCTAGTATCAAAAAATCATTTAAAACAAGTACTTTTGTGTTCTAGAAGAGTTTATTATGTATAAATGATGGGGGAGTTCAATGATAAAAAACAATATATGCCCAAAATGTGGATGTAGAGAAATAGGTCAAGGAAAACAAGTAGCAGGAGCTAAAATGCAACCAATAGGTAAATTAGGTATGTCGTTTGGTTCAAATATAATAGCAGATATATGTACAGAGTGTGGATATATTATAGAAATGAGAGTTGAAAAGCCTCATAAATTTAAATAAAGATTTAGATTACAATAGTTATATAATACGAAGTAACGGCACGTTTGATATTATATAGATAAATAGGAATTTGTAGGGGGGAAGATATGAAAAATAAAAATATAAGTTATGTAGGATTAGGTCTATGCTTAGGTGTTGTTTTGGGTTTAGTGTTTGATAATTTAGCTATTGGAGCAGGTATTGGTTTAGCTATTGGAGTAGGATTAGATAGTGTGAAAAATAAATAAAAGTAAATTCCAATTTGTAGAGTAGATTTGGTAAATAATTTTAATATATTGCGATGAATAGTTACAGGAGCATACGATTCTAATTTTTTAGTACAGCATGACATCAACTTTATAAACCTATATAAAATTATTAAAATCTAACAATTAAATTAATTTTATTAACATAGGAGGTAATAATAATAAACAGACTAAAGAAAATATTAGAACCGATTATAGGTTATAGCATTGTAGCCATAATTTTAATAGCGATTATTTCTATTATTGCCATATTGGGAGGAGGGATAATGGGACTGTTTGGTTTTGAGTATACTTCTGTGAAGAGTATTATTATATTTTTTGCTATAGTAGCTATAGTAGGATTTCCAATAGAAATCCTTGCATTATCCTTTCCGAAAGTATTGTTATCACTTGATAAAATCACTATAAAATTAGCAAAGGTGCTATTCGTTATATTAGACACAATATCAACAATGTTTACAATGTCTTTAGTTGATTATTTTATGGAAAGTGTATCAGCATCAGATATGTCTATATTTATGATATCATTTATAATCGCACTTTCATCAATGGAAAATTTAAATGAATAATTATATTTTATCGATTAGATTTAATAGAAAATATTAATACATTGCGAACTAAGAGATTAGTAATCTAAATTAACTATAGTTTAATGATAAATAAAAAATTTATATTAAAGAGAAATCAGTAATTATATGGCTATTATTTAAAATAGAGGATAACTTAAATGAACATAATTTTTGAGATGTTGTGGGTTATAGTTGTAGCAATTGGAATAATTTGTTCAATTATAATAGGATTAAAATATGTATATAAATATATTGTAAAAAAATTAAAAATAAAATCAGTGCGAAAAAGCAAAGTAAGAGTAGTTGTTAAAGGTAAGTATTATTCTCCAGGTTCAGGTCCTAAAGTTCCACGTGTAGGAGTGAGCATAGAATCTGATTCATATAGACTTGAGGTTGTTTACAATAAACAATTATATGTATTACATAATAAGCAAGTTTTTGAGTCTGTAAATACAGGGGATACCTTCGAAATGAATTTAGTAGAAGAAGTTGATAAAAATGAAAATATAATTGATTCATATCTAGAAGTTATCTCAACAAAATATAAGCAAAAAGTCTATACTAACAGATATTCTAACTAATAATAAAATTTGAAACATATTTAAATATTTATTATTAGCCATATCAATTATAAGTACTATTAAAGTACTATATTTATATGAACTAAAACGCATATTTTATGGGATTATAGTTATTTTATTTTGGATATCAATGATATTAAAAGATAAATCATCGGATAAAAATAAAGTTGCATCAATCGTATATTATAGTTCTGCTGTAATAATAGTAGCTTCTAATATTCTTGAATCATTTTTCGGACTAAGTATTTAAAAATCTAATGTATTTACCAGAAAAGGGGGAAAATAAATGGAAAATTTGTGGGGAATTATAATAGCTACAGTTTTATCATCAGCAACTTTTAGCTTTTTATTTTATATTTTAAACTACAGGATATGTGGTATATTTGAGCCAATACAAAGGGATCTTGAGAAACTAAGTAATACAAGTAGACGTATTTTAAGTTTTGCAGGTTATGTCTTGGTAATTTTAATAACTGCTTTTTTGAAAGTTAGTTTAGGAATTAGTAGTCTTATATGCGGTTTAATTTTAGGATTTCTAGGAACTATAATAGATACGTGCTTTAGAAATAATATTATAGAAATTATTACGAAAAAAAATAATGAACAATATTATTAAATTGCTAATCGGAAATCTAATTCATTAAGGAGATAAAAGTATGCATTATATAATATCCTCATTTTTGTTGATAAAAAATACTAAGAATGCTACAATTTTCTTAATAAAATATACATAATAAGACCATGAAGGTTTTAACCTTTGTGGTCTTTTTTGTACAAAAATAGGAGGGGGATATGAGTCAAGTAGATTTTTTTAATTCTATAGCAAAAGACTGGGACAATATAATCGAGGTTAATGAGGGTAAAATCAATTATTTACTAAGTAAATTAAACATTAAAGAAGACGACACTATTTTGGATATAGGTACAGGAACAGGAGTTTTAATACCATTTCTAACCAAGTTATCACCTAATGGATTAATCAAAGGAGTTGATATTTCTAAGGGGATGTTAGACATTGCTAGGGACAAGTTTAAACATATAAGTAATGTGCAATTTGAACTATGTGATGTTGAAAATGATAATTTGTTGGACAAGTATGATAAGATAATTCTTTATTCTATGTATCCTCATTTGGAAAATAAAACAAGAACAATTGTAAATCTTGTAGAACATAATCTGAAAGAACATGGAATTTTAATGATTGCCCATTCTAGTAGTAGAGAGTTTTTAAATAATATGCACAAGCGTACTGATGATAGTGTAAGTGACTCACTACTAATGGAAGTCAATGAGCAAAGAGATATATTTATAAATGTTGGGTTAAATGTAATTGAAGCATTTGAAAGCGATGAAATGTACTATGTTGTAATACAAAAAGATTAATGTTTAGTAATTTTAATATTAATATTATAGTTAGTAATTAGGGGGATTTATATTATGAAAACTAAGAAGTTGGTTTTATCTGGATTTTTTATAGCATGTGGACTTGTTTTACCTATGGCATTTCATATGTTTAATATGGGAGGATCTGTTTTCCTACCGATGCATATACCTGTTTTAATTGCAGGATATTTCTTAGGTCCTATGTATGGGGCTGCTGTTGGAGTAGTTATCCCTATTGTAAGTGGTTTATTAACTGGTATGCCACCGCTAATTCCTGTAATGCCTATTATGGCTTTTGAACTTTGTGGATATGGATTATTTACTGGATTAATATTTGATAAAACTAAGAAAATATATTTATCTCTTATTTTAGCTATGGTGGCAGGAAGATTATTAGCCATAGTTGGAGCATTTATTGTTTCATTAACTTTAGCGCCTCAAGTAAATCCAATAGCTTATGTTGTAGGTGGATTATCTACTGCTATACCAGGAATGATAATTCAATTAATATTTATACCAATGTTGATTAAGTTATTACTTAAAAATAAAGAAATATCTAGAGTTCTAGCTTAAAATTTAAATAAATAAGTCAACTTTCATTTGAAGTGGTGTTTATTTGTAGTAAGTAAGCACCATTTTTTACATACAAGAAATTTATGTTGAGTTTATAGTTATGGAAAACTTCTAGATCGAAGTATTATCAATATTTTTGAGAAGTTGTAAAAAAGTAAATTTTGAGCAACGGGCAAAGCCGTTGGCGACATGAAGTGGATCGCCCACGCAGTGGCTTAAGCGAAGAGAATTTTTTATGTTATAAACTTTCAAAAATATAAAAAAATTAAATATTTAAATAAAATTTTATATTGACGTATATTGTAAAAATAACTACCATGATACTTAGATAGCGATTAAGTATTAATATATAATGAAGAAGAATTCTATTGAAATAGAAGATGAGAGCCCAAACTCTATTGCCATGAAGGTATAAATAAAATATATCTATATGGTTATAGAGTTTTTTTGTGTAAAAATAGAGGGATAAATATGAATATTAAACAATAGGGGGAATTTTATGTTAAATCAAGAATGTAAGGTTGATGAAATTGTAAGGGGATTACAAAAATATTGGAATTACAGAGCACCATCATATTCACAAAGTAATATAGAGGAGTTAAATAATTTCAAAAGAGATGCATGGTTAAAAATTCTTTTAAGCAATGCACCGAAGAAAGAAAAATTAAGAGTTCTTGATGTGGGGGTAGGTCCAGGATTTTTCTCCATATTAATGTCTTTAGTTGGTCATGAAGTTACTGCAGTAGATGTAAGTAGCGAGATGATAGAAAAAGCAAAAGAAAATGCTAAGGAATATGATGTAAATATAAATTTTGTGCAAGTGGATGGTATAAATCTACCATTTGAAGATAAAAGTTTTGATTTTATAATTTCTAGAAATGTTCTTTGGAATTTGGAATATCCAAAGGAGGCTCTGAAAGAGTGGAAGAGGTTATTAGATGATGATGGTCATGTTGTATATTTTGATGCTAATTGGTATTTGCATTTGTTTGATGAAGATCAAAATGAAAGAGTTAATGAAGATATGAAAAATGCAGAAACTTTATTTAATGAAAGTATGGAAAACAAAGAAGTGCTAAAAAACTACTATAAAGAAACTAAAAGTAAAGAAATTTTGGAGTTAGAACGAATAGCAAAGAAATTAGTTTTATCAAAAGAGCTTAGACCAGCTTGGGATGTAAATGCACTTAAAGAATGTGGATACAATTTTATAAAAGTAGAAGAAGATATGGGAAGATATGTTTGGGACGAAAAAGAAAAAGTAGAAAATAAATCAAGACCACTATTTATGGTAGTAGCAAAATAATTTGGGGGTGGTATATATTAGAAAATATATTGTCAGAAGACTTCTTCAACTTATACCAATATTGATAGGAATTACATTATTATCATTTGCTTTAATGCAAAGTTCAAAAACTGATGCTGTAGATTTATTATATCAAAATGCAGGTAATGTAGCATCACAAGAAGTAAAAGAAGAAATGAGAAAAGAGCTAGGATTAGATAAACCATTTTTAGTTCAATATGCAACTTGGTTAGGAAATATACTTAAAGGTGATATGGGGATGTCTTATGTAATGAAGAAGCCTGTATTTACAGAGTTTATGAAAAGATTGCCAAATACAATAGCACTTACAATAAGTTCTATTTTAGTAACATTTATTGTGTCTGTGCCTCTTGGAATATTATCAGCAGTAAAGCAAAATAAATTCACAGACTATGTAATAAGATTTTTCAGCTTTGTTGGAAATTCACTTCCAGGATTTTTTCTTTCTTTAATGTTAATTTATGTCTTTTCTTTAAAATTAGATTTACTTCCAGTAATGGGTAACAATGGTTTCAAAAGTTTAGTTTTGCCAACATTAACTTTAGCAATTTCCATGTCTGCAAAATATACAAGACAAATTAGAGCAACTGTATTAGAAGAA
>NZ_JAGHFM010000151.1 GCF_017888745.1 Terrisporobacter sp.
TCTTCAAGCATATCAACTAATTTTTCCATAGCTTTAGCTTGAGCTTCATCAGATAATACTGTAGTTGTTTGAGGTATTAATTTAACATCTGCAGATACGAACTCATATCCTTTTTCTAAAAGTGCATCTCTAACTGCTGAAAAATCTTCTGGAGTTGTTATTACTTCAAATCCACCTTCTTCTGTTAATATATCATCAGCACCAGCTTCTAAAGCATCATCCATAAGTTGATCTTCAGTTACTCCATCAGCTTCAGCTATTAATATTTGTCCTTTTCTATCAAACATAAATCCAACACAACCAGTAGTTCCTAAGTTACCACCATTTTTATCGAAGTAATATCTTACATTACCCGCTGTTCTGTTTTTATTATCAGTTAATGTTTCAACTATAACAGCAACTCCACCTGGTCCATATCCTTCATATGTGTTTGAGAAGTAATCTTCTCCTCCACCAGCACTTGAACCTTTAGCAACTGCTCTATTTATATTATCATTTGGCATATTATCAGCCTTAGCTTTTTCTATAGCTGTTTTTAAAGCTGCATTATATTCTGGATCTCCTCCACCTTCTTTAGCTGCAACAGTTATAGCTCTTGCATGCTTAGTGAATACTGACGCTCTTTTTGCATCTTGTTTACCTTTTCTATTAATAATGTTACCTATACGACCCATAGTTCCACTCCTTATTTCTCATGTGTTTACATATCTAAAAATTAAATCTTATTAACACCGTAAATTTTAACATAAAAATTCAATTTAGTAAACGTATGTAATACCTTTTACTTCAATAATAAACAATTCTATATTCTATTCAAATATTGGAGGCTTTGGAGGCATATTTCTTTTATGTTCACTAATTCTATGAAGTCTATCTATTATGTCTAAATCTTTTTGAGGAACTTCATCTCTTTTTCCTTGAACAACTTTATCTATCATATCATAAGTTGTTCCCATTTCATTTTCATCAGTTTGTCCTTCCCAAAGTCCAGCTGATGGAGCTTTATTAATAACATCTTCATGCACACCAAGCTCTTTTGCCCATTCATAAACTTCTGCCTTTGTTAAATTGGCAAGTGGAATTAAATCTACTCCTCCATCTCCATACTTAGTAAAATATCCAGTATGAACTTCTGCTGCATTATCTGTTCCTACAACTAAATACCCTAAATTATTAGCAACAGTATATAAAGTACTCATTCTTATTCTAGCTCTTAAGTTTGAATCAGCAGCTCTTTCTCCATTTTCATTAAATAAATTCTTTTCTTTTAACGCATTCAAAGCCATATCTTTTATTTCAAGTTGTGGCTCTGTTAAATCAAGATCTATGTAATCTATTTCACATCCTTTGATAACTTTTAAAGCATCTTCTCTATCTTTTGGATTACTATTTATACTCATTATAACTCCTATTGAGTTACTAGGATAAGCTCGTTTAATCAAATTGCAAACTACTGCTGAATCTATACCTCCTGAAACTCCTACTACTAAGCCTTTACAGTTAGCTTCTTCAACTTTATCTCTTAACCATTGTACAGTCTTTTCAATATGTTCTCTTCTGTTCATAATTAGACCCCTTCCTTAAAATAAATTTAAGTTTATTATATCATATATCAATATTATATTTTGTATGCATTATGGAATTAACTCCAATATTAAAACATATAAATTCTATATTTTTTAAATTCAATTTTTACCTAAATAAATTTTTGTTTTCTGTAAAAACTAAATTAAAGTAGGTGAAAATTAATGAACAAACAATCATCAGATTTTAATTTTAAAAATTGTTTTATAGGTCTTTTTACAGGGTTTATAAATGGAGTTTTTGGCTCTGGAGGAGGAACCTTACTAGTTCCCATATTAAATAATATTCTAAAAGTTGAAGAACATAAATCCCACTCTACTGCCCTTGCTATAATAATCTTTTTATCAACTACTAGTTCAATAATATACATATCAAAAGGAACTTATGATGTTGGTCTAACAACCCAAGCAGCAATTGGAAGTATTATAGGTGGGATTATAGGTGCAAAACTTTTAAGCAAAGTAACAGGAAAAGTTTTAAGAATTGGATTTGGCATAGTTATGGTTATAGCCGCATTTAGGATGGTGTTTTAATGCTTGTCGGTATAATAGGTTTTTTTGCTGGAATTATTGGTGGTATGGGTATGGGTGGTGGAACTATTTTGATTCCAGCCCTTGTTTTATTTGCTAGTATTGACCCTAAACTAGCACAAAGTATAAATTTAATATCTTCTATACCCATGACAATTACAGCCTTGTTTATCCATATTAAAAATAAAAATGTTGAGTTTGGTTTAGTTGTACCTATTGCACTCTTTGGTATTGCAGGAGCAATTGCTGGCTCCCTGTTAGCGGAATACTTAAACTCAGAAATACTAAGAAAAGCTTTTGGTATATTTTTATTTTTAATAGGATTATTTGAAATAAAAAAAGGATTTTTTGACAAAAATGAAAAGTAGTAAAAAGGACTAAACTTAAATACATAAATTTAGGTTTAGTCCTTTAATTTATTTTATACTTTTTTCAAGTTGAGAAACCATAGCAAAATCTTTTATTGCATCATCATATTTACCAACATTACAAAATGCATCTCCTCTATTTTGATAAGACTTCAAATCATAGGGGTCTATTTCTATGGCTTTTGTAAAATCTTCTATAGCTTTTTCAAACTTACCTATCTCACAATAAGCTAATCCTCTATAATAGTAAGAAATAGAGCTTTCTAATAAATCTATAGACTTAGTGAAATCAATTATCGCTTCATCATATTCATCTAATTCAAGATTTACCATACCTCTGACATCATATATTCTGAATTCTTCATTATTATACTCTAATGCTTTTGTTAGATCTTCTTTTGCACCTTCCAAATCCCTTAATAATGATTTAGATGTGCCTCGATTATAATATACATTTTCATCCTTATAATTAAGATCTATTGCCTTTGTAAAATCTTCTATAGCTTCTTCATATCTCTCTAAATTATCTAAAGCCAAGCCTCTCTTATAATAAGCTTTTGCATTTTTATTATTTAAAATTATAACTTCATTAAAATCTCTAAGCGCCTCTTTGTACTCATCTATTTTTGTATAAACTAAACCTCTACCATAATAAGCTTGCTCATAATTAGGATCTATTTCTAAAGCTATATTAAAATATTCTATAGCATCATAATACTCTTCTAATAGGTAAGATGAAAATCCTGCATAATAATAGACTTCTTCAAAATCTTTATTAAGATCAATTGCTTTCTTATAATCTAATAATGCTTCTTCATGTTTTTCTAAAAGTGAATAAGATATTCCTCTATTATAATATAGTCTATCATCAAATTTTTCTAATTTTATTGCATAGGTAAAGTCCTTAATAGCGTCTTCATATCTACAAATCCTATTATAATTTCTCCCTCTATTATAGTAAGCTCCAACATCTTCTCTATCTAATTCAATAGCTTTTGAATAGGCATTTATAGCTTTGTTATATTTTTTTAGCTTACTATAACAAAACCCCATATTATAATAAGCAACTTCATAAGTATCATCTATTTCTACAGCCTTTTTGTAGCTTTCAATAGCATCATCATACTGTTTTCTTCTTGATAAACATATGCCTTTGGCTCTATAGGCCTCTTTAAAAGTACTATCTATTTCTATAATTTTATTAAAATCTCTTAAAGCATCTTCATATCTTTTATATTTAAGATATAAATCTCCTCTATAATAATAACCTATAACTTCATCATTATATTCTTTAATTATTTTATTTATATAAAATAGCTTTTCATTAATTTCTTGTTCTAGATTAACATGGTTTAATATCTCTTGTATAAAAATTTTTTTCTCTAATTCTTTAATTTTATTGTTTAATCTATTTATTTCTTCTTTATTACTGTAGATACCAATTGATTCGTGAGTTTTTTTTCTATAAAAATATAAAAATATAAATGCCATAATTAAATATATAAATAAGTTGCATATTACAATCAAAATTAAATTTCTCATAATACCCCCACCCAACTGACAGATTTTACTTTATTTAATACATAAATCTATCATCCTTATGTATAAGACTTATTAAAGTTATAGTATTAACTGTCCTTCTTTTTCTGATAAATAATATTCATCACCTATAGATATGTCTGCTGTAGCACTAGTTATGTCTATTATTCTAGATTTTAAAGACTCTACATCTTCAACCTTTGAATATACAATTATTTCAACATCTTCACCGTAAATAGTGTCTTTAACAGTAAATCCTAATGACATTATTTCATTTTGTATCTTACCTAATTGATTATATTCAATTTTAATTTTTACATCTGTATATTTTATCTTTTCTATTACAATCCCAGCACTTATACCTATTTTAGCACCTTTAGTATATGCACGAACTAGTCCTCCTGCCCCTAATTTTATACCTCCAAAATATCTTGTTACAACTACAACTACATCTCTTAAATCTTCTTTTTTTATCACTTCTAACGTAGGTATACCTGCAGTACCTTGAGGTTCTCCATCATCACTATATCTTTGGATATTCATATTTTCCCCTACAGTATATGCCCAAACATTATGAGTTGCATCTTTATGCTTTTTCTTTATTTCATTAATAAATTCTATTGCTTCTTCTTCACTTTTTATAGGCTTAGCATAACCTATAAAAGTTGATTTTTCAATTATACACTCATCTACCCCATATTTATGTAATGTCTTGTAACCACTCATGATTTCCTCCTATATCCTAAAAAAGAAAGGGATTTACCCTTTCTTTGAATTTTCCTATTTAACTATATTATACTTTACTTTGCAATTTCTGTATTACTTTTCTTTTCTTCTTTATATTTTTTATATGAAACATCAACTAATGCTTTTTCTTTACTATGAGATAACATCTCCATAGCATCCTTTATTTTAAAGAAACCACCATCTAAAAAATCTTCCCTTATTATGTATTCTGGTTTTTCAGCTTCCATAACATACCAAACTATAGCATTACAAACTTCTTGTTGTCTACTTCTTGAGAAAAATTCATACATTGTATCTCCAGCCACTACTAAAGGATAAGCATTTACACCAGTCTCATCTTTAACCCTTTCTACAGCACTATCTGCAGCCAGCTCACCCTCACGAACTTTTCCTTTTGGTAATGTCCACTCATGTCTATCATTTTTTAGTAAAAGAACTTTATTAGCATAAAAAACAACTCCACCTGAACAACGTCTTACTATCATTTTAAAATTCCTCCTATTAACCTTTAATTATTTTAATTATTTTTTGTTAAATTTCGGAGATAAATCTCTGATAACAATTAATTATTAAGTTGTATGTTACTAATATAATTGAGAACTTTGATTCTCAATAGCTTCTATTGCTTCTTCATAAGCTCTTAATACATATTCCTTTTCATAATTACTTTGTGTTGCTAGTCTTTGTAAAATTTTCAAACTATTATTATTTCCAATTATAGCTAGAGCTTTAGCACAATACTGTCTAGTTTGAGGATTAGAATCATATAAACCTTTTTCTAAACATTGTCGACTTGCTGGTGATTGAATTTTCCGAATAGCTGAATATGTAATTCTTCTAACATCTGAATGTCTATGCATTGTTAATTTATGTAATAAATCTAAATATTTATCTTCTTTTAATTCCCCTGTAGTCCATATAAGAATTATCAAGTCTTCAGCATTTTTTTCAGTTCTAATTCTTTTATAAAGCTCTCTTTTAAATTTTAACATTTTTTCATCGTCTAAACTTAATTCATAAATAAATTCAAGCCTCTCAGGTTTATCCATCTCTAGATATTTGTCTAATACATCTTTAGATGATTCTACCTCCACCTTAGACATTGATTTTATTTCTAGCTTAGCTCTAATAAGTTGATCATTTACTTCTATTATTGATATATTTCTTATTTTGCTAATTTGTGATACAGTTTTAGATTCTTTATAAAGAAGATAGGTGATAAAATAATCTTCAAGTTTATCTATATTATTCCAACTTATGTCCATTTTATTACCTATTTAAAATGTAATCCTTATATATATTATAGTCTTCTTCATCTAAATTTACATCAACAGATATACCATTTTCTTCATAATTAAAGTCATTTACATTATATTTATCTTTTATTTTACTAAATATATCTCCTCTTTCATAAGGAATTAAAAGGCTTACATTATAAGTATCTTCCATTAAAGCTTCTTCAATCATACTTAATAATTTATCCATATTTATTCCTTTTTTTGCTGAAATATATACCTTGTCTTTTTGATTTTTTGGATAAATATCAAGTTCTAATTTATCTACCTTGTTATATACTATGATTGTTTTCTTATCATCAGATTTTAAATCTTTTAATACTGATTCTGTAGTTTGCTTTTGAAGTTCATAGCTACTATTAGTAGCATCTATAACATGTAAAATTAAATCTGCATACTTTACTTCTTCCAATGTAGCTTTAAAAGCATCTACTAGGTCATGAGGAAGTTTACTTACGAACCCTACTGTATCTACAACTAAGAAGTCTCTTTTATTTGGTAATGTTGCCTTTCTTAAAGTAACATCTAATGTAGCAAATAACATGTTTTTTACGAAAACTTCTTTTTCTTCTTCATAATCTTTGTGTGTTTTTATTAATTCATTTAATAGTGTTGATTTTCCTGCATTTGTATAACCAACTAAAGCAACTATAGGAATATTTGATTTCATTCTTTGAACTCTTTGTGTTTCTCTATTCTTAGATACTTCTTTTAGCTCTCTTCTTATATCTGCTACTTTATTTAATATATGTCTTTTATCAATTTCAAGTTTTTGCTCTCCTGGTCCTCTAGTTCCTATTCCTGCACCAGTTCTACTCATCGCTCCACCCATACCATAAAGCCTAGGTAGCCTATATCTTAATTGAGCAAGCTCAACTTGCAATTTACCTTCTTTACTTAAAGCTCTTTGGGCGAATATATCTAAGATTAAAGTTGTTCTATCTATAACTTTTATGCCAACTGCTTCCTCTATATTCCTTATATGAGCACCTGATAACTCATCGTTGAAAATTACCATAGTAGCATCAGTTGCTTCACAATATTGTCTTAACTCTTCTACTTTCCCTTTTCCAACATAATAAGCTGAATCAATTGCAGGTCTATTTTGAATTAAACTTCCTACAACTTCTGCCCCTGCTGCCTTTGTTAATTCTTTTAGTTCTTCCATTGATTCATTTATATCTATATCATCTATTTTTTTTACATTAGTAGTTATATTAAGTCCTATAAGTAGGGCTCTTTCTTGCTGCTTTTCCATTTCCATATTTACACCTCTTTTATCTTAATATCTTTTATGTATAAAATTAATTATTTTCTTTAGCTTCTATTTTTTAATTAATTATACCATTAAAGTTAATCTTTAGTATAATTAAATTATCAAATACAAGGAGGTATTCTTTATATGAGTGAAAATTATAAATTCTTTAATCATAAAGAGTGTGAATTTTTCCCTTGTCATAAAACTAGCAAACCAGACGAATTTAACTGCTTATTTTGTTACTGCCCTTTATATGCTTTAGGAGATAATTGTGGTGGAAATGTAAAATATACTTCTAAAGGAGTAAAAGACTGTTCGTCATGTGGTCTTCCTCATAAAAAAGATAATTATGATTATATTATTGGAAAATTTCAAGATATTATTAATATAACTAAAAAAAATGATTAATTATGTATATTCTCTTTAAAATAAAATGATACCTATTGATTAGTATTTTAATCAATAGGTATCATTTTATTTTAGATTTTCATTTTTTTCTTTATCAATCTGTATGCAATCTGCAATAATATACTTATAAGAAGCATTATTATCAAAATAAAAATTCCTATATGAAAGAATACTTCTTGCGGAAGTATATTTATTACTGGATCAACTTCTGGATCAAAAATCCAATAATCATTTGAAAATACTATCTGATGAAATTTAATAAAAAAGTAATTAAAGTTAATCATAACTGGTATCGCTGTAATTATAGGTAATAAAATAGTCATAATAGAAGAATATTTTAAAAACTTTATGTTTCTATTTTTAATATTAAATATTATGATAACTAAAGAAATTACAAACGATATATAAAATACCTTTTTTATAAATTGAAAAATATTTCTTACTTCCTCAAAATGAATTTTTCCTTCTTTAGAGTACTTTATTGTCGGTAACTTAAACTCCCCAACAGAATTATTTAAGTTATAATCAATTAAATAATCATAGTTAAGCTTTATTTCATCTTCAGACAATCCACTCAAACTACTTATATTTAGCTTTGATATATCTTTATAATATATACTCTTGAATTTCAATCCAAGTATAACAGAGCCACTAATAATAAATATGGCTAACGAAATTGAAATCATTATATTTAATATTTTTTTCATTAACAATCCCCTTTTAAAATATAGCTTCTATTACCCTTTTTATATTTATATAATTAAACTATTTTTGTAGTGAAGTCTTCTATATTCCATACATCATCTACTATATCACTATAAAATTCTGGTTCGTGGCAAACTAAAAGAACAGTCCCTTTAAATTCTTTTATTGCTTTCTTTAACTCATCTTTAGCTTCTACATCTAAGTGGTTAGTAGGCTCATCTAGAACTAAGAAGTTTATATCTTTAAGCATTAATTTACATAATCTAACCTTAGCAGCCTCTCCTCCACTTAATACTCTAACTTGACTAGTTATGTGCTCATTTGAAAGTCCACACTTGGCTAAAGCTTGTCTTACTTCATAGTTAGTTAATACTGGGTATTCAGCCCAAACATCATCTAAAGCTGTATTATAGTTATCTTTAGAAGATTCTTGTTCAAAGTATCCTACTTCTAAATAATCACCTAATTGAACTTCACCATCAAATGGTTTTTGTATTCCAAGTAAAGTTCTTAATAAAGTAGATTTACCTATACCATTCATACCTTTTAGAGCTATCTTTTGTCCTCTTTCTAATTGGAAGTTTAACGGTTTAGTTAAAGGATCATTGTATCCAAGAACTAAATCTTTAGTCTCAAATATTATCCTAGCTGCTGCTCTAGCGTTTCTAAAGTCAAAAGTAGGTTTTATTTTTTCTTTTGGTCTTTCTAAAATTTCCATCTTATCTAAGATTTTTTGTCTAGAGTTTGCCATTCCACGAGTAGCAACTCTTGCTTTATTTCTTTGCACAAAATCTTCAAGTTTTCTTCTTTCTTCAACTTGTCTTTCATATGCACTTTCTTCTTGTCTTTTCTTAATATCTCTAAGCCTTTCGAACTCATCATAGTTTCCTTTATATCTAGTTAGTTCAGCATTTTCTATATGATAAATTACATTACATGTATTGTTTATAAATGGAACATCATGTGAAACTAAGATAAAACTATTTTCATAATCTTGAAGATATCTAGTAAGCCATACTATATGCTCTTCATCTAAATGGTTAGTAGGCTCATCTAGTATAAGTATAGTTGGACTTTCAAGTAATAACTTAGTTAAAAGTACTTTTGTTCTTTGTCCTCCACTTAAATCATCTACATCTCTATCTAATCCTATTTCTCCAAGTCCAAGACCATTTGCTACCTCTTGTATTTTTGCATCTATTGTATAGAATCCACTATTTTCTAATATTGTTTGGATTTCAGCAGTTTCTTCAAGAAGTTTTGTCATCTCCTCATCACTTGCTTCTCCCATTTTGTCGTACATTTGAAGCATTTCTTGCTCTAACTCAAACATATTTTTAAAAGCGCCTCTAAGTATGTCTTTTATTGTATTTCCTTTTTCAAGAACTGAATGTTGGTCTAAGTATCCAACTGTAGCTCTTGATGACCATTTTATATTTCCTGCATCTGGCATAAGTTTTTTTGTTATTATATTTAAAAAACTAGATTTACCTTCTCCATTTGCACCAACTAGTGCTATATGTTCTCCCTTTTTTAGTCTGAAAGATACATTTTCTAGTATAACTCTAGCTCCGAATCCATGACTGACATTTTCTACTACAAGCATTTTCACACCTCTTCATAATTTTTTTGTCTATTTATCTATACTATTATATTTCATTTTTATAAAAATGTATATTTATTATTTTTTACCTTTTTTAAATTATAAATTAACTTAAAATTTTACTTAATAACTATGCCACGTCCCCTGCCTGCAATAGTATAATTTTCAATATTTATATTGTATTATATACTAATCAAAAAAATTTTTATAATCATAAAATATTTATACTTTAACTATGTTTTTGTAAGTGATATAATCTTTTATCATGATAATAATTTAATATAATTTATAATAAACATATTTTATAAAAAGGAGGACATTTATGACTAATCCTAATCACAAATATAAAAAAGATGTCCTAAGATTTGCTACATTTATAGGTGAATTAATGTTATCTAATGGAGCTGAGACATCTAGAGTTGAAGATAGTGTAAAAAGAATATGTGCATCTAGAGGTTTCACACATATAAACGTATTTGTAGCACCAACTACTATCATCATTTCTGATGACAGGTTTGATGGATATTCATTTATGAAGGTGATAAAACACAGATGTATAAATTTAAATAAAGTTGATTTATTAAACGATTTATCAAGAAAATTTGTTAGCGATAAAAATCTAGATATAGATGAAGCAATTACTGAATTAAAGAATTTAGATGGCAATCCACCATATTCGCCGCTTATAGTAAATATTGCAACAGCGATAGGATCATCAAGCTTTGCTGTTTTAGCAGGTGGAGACGACGTAATAACATTCCTTTTAACGCTTATAACTTCTGTACTTGCTATGTTAGTCTATGATAAAGTAATGAAAATAAGTAAAGTACCTATATTTGCTACTTTAGTTGCTTCTGTAATAATTGCTGTAAGTGGGGTTGCCCTTACGGAGCTTCATGTATTAAGCAATCCTAAAATGTTGATCGTAGGTTCAATAATGCCACTTCTACCAGGGGTACCTTTTATTAAGGGTGTTAGGGACTTAATTTCTGGAGAATTAATATCTGGAGTAACTCGTGCTTTTGATGCTGGCATGATTGCAACAGCAATAGCTGCTGGTGTGGGGATTATAATAGATATATATGTAAAAATGGGAGGATCTTTATAATGATTTGGATGCCAATGTATATACACATGATATTCTCTTATGCAGCCGCAGTAGGATTTGCAGTATTTTTAAATGCACCTAGAAAAACTTTATTTATTTCTGGTGCTGTAGGAATGATTTCTTGGACTATTTATATAATCTTAATGAGGCTTAATTTTGATATGATGTTCTCTAATTTTGTAGGTGCATCAGTAGCTTCATTATTATGTGAAATATTAGCTATAAAATATAAAAAGCCTACTATACTATTTGTTGTACCAGGAATAATAACTTTAATACCAGGACTTGGACTATATAATACTATGTTTCATATCATAGAAGGAAATTATACTCTAGCTTTAGAAACTGGATCAAACGTAATGTTTGCAAGTGGTTCTATAGCACTAGGGGTAATAGTAGTTTCATCAATATTTAGAACTTATTCTAGATTTGAATACAGAAAAATTTTATCAAAATATCATAAAGATACCAAATGTAACGAAGAGTCTGCTTAAAAATATTTAAGTAGACTCTTTCTTTAATTGCATTATATAGATTTAAATTCATTTCTTTTTAACTTTTTTAAATCCTCAAAAAACATTAACATACATCCTGCTGTACTTTTTTGTGCCAATCCTATAGAACTGCATGCTATTAGATAAAATTTAGATTTACTCTCATTTATATTTTTATACATATAATCAAAACTTAATGCACTCTTAGAGTTATTTTCTACATACTCTGATACATCTTTATATACTAAAGGCTCTCCTGTAATTTTAAACCTTTTTATTTTTCTATAATTTAATTTTACATATGTCTCAAATTGTTTATGGCTATCTAATAATTTTCCTTTGGCATGTTGAGGAATGGTCAAATCTTGTATTATATGACAAAGCGCCCCAAAATAAGCCATTCCATTTATATAATCATCTTTATTTATAAAATATAATGCATTATTATAATAACTTTTAGCTAAAGTCATAGCATTGCCAAAATTTCCATACATACCTTTTTTGTATCTAGGATTATAAAAGTGAAAATAAGATTTAAAATCTTGATCTGCCCATATTAAACCTTTATTTATATATAGTTTAAAGTTATTATAAAATTCTACTTCTTCATAATAGCCATTATGTTTTAAAATATCTAATGCATTATCTTGTATAAATAAATGCACTTCACAGTCTGTATTTATTATCTTTTTTTTGATAGGATTTATTACTTTAAAAGTTTTAGATATTAATCTCCCACACATCTTTTCTACAGAATTCATTGCCACCCACATCACCTAACTTATTTAACCTGAAAATACTCTTCTACCCCATCAGCAATACTTTGCATCATTTTTCTTTGATAATCTGGATTGGACATCATTTGATCTTCATTGTAGTTACTCATAAATCCCATTTCTACTAATACCACTGGTACTTTAGACCAATTAAACCCAGTTAAATCGTCTCTTTCAAAAATTCCATTTACTTTAATCCCCGATTCATCCATTTTACTTTTAACTAAATTAGCACATTCATAACTTGCTTCAAAAATAGGAGCAGTATATTGCCCTTTTTGTGATGGAATCAAAATAGATGAGCCTGTAATTGAAGTATCATCAGAACCATCTGCATGTATTCTAATGACCATATTAGCATTTTTTTCATTTGCAAAAGTAGCTCTTTCCAAATTACTTATATTTACATCATTACTCTCTCTTGTCATAACAACTTCAAATCCCTTACTCACTAATATATGCTTTAGTACTTTAGATGCTTCTAAATTTAAAATATATTCTGGTTTTTTTGTACTTATTCCTACTGTACCTGAAGATACTCTAGCTTTTTGGTAAGGTGAGCCTGGAGCAACTTGCTCAGTTTTCCAATCTCCTTTAGATTGATGGCCTGGATCTATACATATTAAATATTTTTCTTTTTTTTCATCTAGTTTTGAATCCTTTTCATCTTTTCCATTATTTTTGTCATCCTTCGTATCAATGTTTAAGCCTGTTATTATAGATGCACTATTTTTATAAAGAGCTTTCATAGGATTCGACATACCTATAAATATAGTTCCTAAAATAATAATTGCTATTAGTGATAATTTGTATATTTTCATAACTTATCCTTTCTTTTATTCGATAAATTTTCATATATTTTATTATTTCCTACTTTTAATTTGCTTATTATATATTAATAGTTTTTTTATTTATTTTTTTACATATACATATTTATATAAACTAGTTATGGAGGTGAAATTAATCTCTCCAAATTGAGATTTCATGTATGAATAAAAATAATAAACAAAAATCTTCATCTAAAAATAATCGTAATTCTTGTTCCAGTAAATCTTCATGTAACTCAAATAATAAAAAAAACAACTCAAAACTTTGTTGCTTTAGTTACATAGATTACATAGTTCTAGCTTCTGCATTAGCAGTTGGATTAGCAGAAGAACTATCTGATACAGATCTTGGAATATTATCTACCTTCTTTGCTGTACTTTCTGATGAGCTAGCATTAATTACAACTGTCAATGGTTGTAATTCTGAAGAAGATGAACTGAATTTTGTTCCTCCTGTGCCAGATATAGCTTTAACATCATCTACATCTAAAAAGAAAAACAATACTAAAAAAAATATAAAAAAAAAGAAATAAAAACACTTATTGGAAAATTAATAGTGATTTTATTTCTTTTTATTTTTTTATTTGTCTTAATTTAGCCATTTTAAAATATCCTTTGTATTTTTATGAAATCTACGGCCTTACTGAAACTCATTTCCAAGGATTAAAACATTAATAATGTACAAGATAATATTAAAGCACCAAATCAATCAACTTAGAAAGAAGGTGTTTTATATTATTAATAAATTAAATAAAAGTAAAGTTTCTAAAAAAATCAAATATAAATTTAATGGATTAACTTTAATATTTTTTTATATTTTTCTATATTTTTTCACAAATAATTTTATTTATTCACAAAGTATAGAAGAAAATAATAATGAATACCTTATACCCATGGGAAATATATTACAAATCGATGCGGAACTAAAAAATTTAATAGTTAGAAATGAAGTTGATAATTCTCCTCTAAAAATAGGTGATTCTATTTTGAAAATAGAAAATAAAAATATCAACTCTTATGAAGATTTTAATAAAACTATTTCTTCTTTAAATAGATCTGATGATATTTCTATTTTAATAAGAAGAGAAAGTTCTATTTTTAGTCTTAAATGTGATAGAAACTCATTAGAAAAAACTAATTTTAATAATTTAATTTCTGGTTTCGCAACATTAACTTATATAAATCCTAATACGAAACAATTTGGTGCTGTAGCTCATCCTATTAATATAGGAGGAACAAAAAAAATACCTATAAAAAAAGGATCTATTTCTTTTACAGATAATTTAAATATAAAAAAATCTTCTAAGGGCAATGTGGGATGTATAAGTGCAACTAAGAATAATATTATAGGAGAATTTAATAAGAATAGTGATTTTGGTATAAAAGGTACGATAAATAATATTGATTTATCTAAGTATAAAAAATATAAAGTAGCTTCTATAGAAGAAGTTAAGTTAGGTAAAGCTCAAATTATATTACAAGATGTTAACAATCAATGTAAAAAGTATGATATAGAAATAATAAATATAGAGCACCAACGTAAACCAGATTCAAAAGGTATAAAAATAAAAATTACTGACCCTGAATTATTACAAAAAACAGGTGGTATTGTTCAAGGTATGAGTGGAACTCCCATAATACAAGATAATAAAATTGTTGGAGCTGTATCTCATGCTCTAGAAAATAATCCAAGTTTAGGATATGGTGTATATATTCAATGGATGATTAATTAAAAAATATAGGACTGTTTATCAGTCCTATATTTTTTAATTATGTATTATCCTTATTATTCCTAAAAAAATATATTTTATTTATTATTTTAAATTTTATATAATAAGACAATAATCATAATATAATTTATAATGAAATAAATATTTTTTATTTTAAGGTAGAAAATATACTTAAATACCGTTAATAAGATATTTTTCAATATAAATATTCTTCCAAATACTGTATAATAAAATTTTTTACTTTATTATTCGTATACTATAAATGTATAATTATATTGTATCATTAATAAAGGTTAATATTAACATCTATGATAGTTTATAAAAATCCTTAAATATGTTATAATTATTCATTAAAATAAGGAGGTTAATCTTATGGGAAGAGATAATCGAGATGATAGAAATAAAATTAAGAGAAGAAAAGTAAGCTCTTCAGATAAAAACAACACACAACAAGTCTCGAGTAATTCTAACAACTCGGGTAGTTCTAAGAGAAAGAAAACAACATCTTCTAAGACAAAATCTACAAGATTCAAAGGTGTAAAAACCTTAGGGGTAGTTTTCTTAGTACTATTAGTAGTAGGTGTGGCTGTTACTTCTGGAATTGTTTTCGCCTCTCTAAGAGACACAGTAACTGTTAATAAAGCTTATTTAGAAAAAGGAACTTACCAAACTTCAGAAATATATTATTCTGATGGAAAACTTTTAGCAAAACCTAAAACTGCTAATAAAAAAGAACCTGTAAAAACATTAAGTGGAATAGATAAGGATTTACAGAATGCTCTTGTTGCAGCAGAAGATGAACGTTTTTACGAGCATAATGGTGTAGATATCAAAGGTTTAACTCGTTCAGTTGTTTACACACTTTTAGGTAAAACACAAGGTGGTTCTACAATACCAATGCAGGTTTCTAAGATGTTAATAACCTCTCAAGAAAAAAGTATAACTCGTAAAATAAAAGATATATATTATGCATATGAAATGAGTAAAACTGTAGATAAAGAGGATATCTTGTTAGCTTACCTTAATAATTTCTATGTTGGAAGAGGTCTATATGGAGCTGAAGCTGGAGCTAAAGGATATTTTAGTAAATCTGCTGATGATTTAACACCTGGTGAGGCTGCACTATTAATGGCAGCAACAAACAATCCAGCTAGATATACACCTTACACCCCAAATAAGTTAGATGGATCTGAGACTAAAGAAGATTTAGAAAATAAATTAATATTTGCAGTCAATACTACAGATGATAGTTGGGATGAGCCAACTGATGTAGAGCTACAAATGGTAGATAAATTATATGCTTGGGGGTTAATTCCTGATAAAGACACATATAACCAATTAAAAGGTAAGACTATGATTGTTAGAAAAGCAGTACCTAATGAAAAAGCTAAAGAAAAGCAAAAAAGTATATTAGCTAAAATGTTAAGATTAGGTTATATTACTCAAGAACAATATGATGAAGAAGTAGCTAAGCCTATAGAGGTTAAGTTATCTGTATCAACAGAAAGCAAAGGATCTTCTGTTGAGGATTATATATACACAGAAGTAGTGGATGCTTTCATGGAGCAAGGGTATACAAAAGAAGAAGCAAGTAACTTATATTATAATGGCGGACTTAGAATTTACACTACTATAGATTCAGGAATGCAACAGAATCTAGAAAAACAATATAATGATGATAATAATTTTCCTAATCCTATCTCAGGTCAAAATGGTATTGTTCAACCACAATCAGGGATGGTTATATTAGATTATAGGACTGGACAAATTAAGTCATTAATTGGTGGTAGACATATTAAAACTAGAGGTGGTATAAATAGAGCTACAACACCTGTACAACCAGGATCTACTATAAAACCTTTATCAGTTTATACTCCAGCTATAGACACTTTAAAAACTACTCAATCTAACGTATTTAGCGATAAGCGTGGTGGATATAGATTTAATCATAATGGCTGGAATCCATCAACTACTACCCCTGGTACAAGTAATATGAGTGTAAGAAAAGCATTAGCCTTTTCTTCAAATACAATAGCTGTTAAAACTGCAGAAACTCTTGGAGACACATACGATGAATGTATAGATATAATGATAAATTATCTTAAAGACTTCGGTATAACTAGTGTAGTAGACAGTAAAACTAAAGAACAAAGTTCAACTGATAGATATTTCCCATCTTTGACATTAGGTGGTATGGTAAAAGGTATATCTCCTCTTGAAATGGCTGCAGCTTACGGTACATTAGCTAATGGAGGTAATTATATTGAGCCAACAGTATACACTACTATAACTACTTATGATGGACAGTTATTAGTAAAGGCTAATCCAGAACAACATAAAGTTGTAGATGAAGAAGTAGCATATGTTATAACAGACATGCTTCAAGCAGTTATTACAGAAGGTACTGGTAAAGCAGCATCTTTAGGTGGAATGCCTGTAGCAGGTAAAACTGGTACAACAAATGATTCTTTAGATATTTGGTTTGTTGGATACACTCCATATTATGTAGGAGCAACATATATTGCTGATGATGCACAAAAAGATGATGATGGTAATAACATTAAAAGAAGAGGTCAAGGTTCAAGTTCAGCAGCTGCTAGACTTTGGGCTAAAGTAATGGGTCCTATACATCAAAACCTTACAAAGACTAAATTTACAGTCCCTGATGGAGTTTACTTTACAAAAATTAATTTAGATGATGGTGGTACTTCATCTTATGGAGTAAGTGCTGCATTTGTTGAGGGAACATATCCTTCAAGAGCATCATCATATCAAGCTCCTTCTACTCAAGAAACTGAAGAAGAAGAAGATACCGAAAATCCAAACGAGTCTGGTGACGGTTCTAACCCACCAGAAGATGAAAGTCAAACACCAAATGAAGGCGAAAATCAAACGCCTCCATCTGATAATAATAATAATAATAATAATAATAGCGGTAACAATAATAGTGGAGAAGGTGGTACTAATCAACCTACAGATAATATACCACCTACAAATAACACAACTCCTGAAACTCAACAATAAAATAAAAAATCTTCCTTATATTCTAAGGAAGATTTTTTATTTTAGATAATTAATCAAGGCTTTGACTTAGGATTAAATATTACAGATACTATATATCCAAAAAATACAGCCGCTGCTATACCTCCCGCTGTAGCAGTTACACCACCTGTAAATACTCCTAAAAATCCATCTTTTTCTATTGCTTTCATTACACCTTTGCCTAAAGAATAACCAAATCCTATTATAGGAACTGTAGCCCCCGCTCCACCAAAATTTACAATTTTCTCATATATTCCTAAAAAGGTTAATATTGTACCTGTTGTAACATAAGTAACCATAACATATGGTGTTTGCATCTTAAAGTAATCCATCATTATTTGAGCTATTAAACAAATAAGTCCACCAACAAAAAATACTTTTATATAATCTAGTAACATCTCTTATACCTCCTACTCATTAACAATTACTACTGCATGTGCAACAGATGGTATAGTTTGATTTTGAAGAGAACTTGTTGGAGATAATAATGCCCCTGTAGATACTAACATAACTTTATTAAATTCTTTTTTCATTAATTTTTCATATATATATGCACAAAATACTGTAGCAGAACATCCACAACCACTTCCACCACAATGCACATCTTGATTTTCTAAATCAAATATTTCTAATCCACAATCTGTATATACTTTAGAAATATTTACTTTCATTTCTTTTAATATATCTAATAAAATTTGTTTTCCTATTTTACCTAAATCTCCTGTAGCAATTAAATCAAAGCTATTTGGATCATCTTTTGTATCATTAAAATAAGAATATATAGTATCAGCTGCTGCTGGTGCCATTGCAGCACCCATATTATTAGCATCATCAATTCCTTTATCAATTACCTTACCAGGAACTATATACTTGACCTTAGGTCCATTACCTTCCTTAGCTAATAATAATCCTCCTGCTCCTGTTACTGTCCATTGAGCTGTCATTGGCTTTTGATTTCCAAGCTCTAGTGGGAATCTAAATTGTCTTTCAGCTGTGCAATAATGGCTTGATGCACCAGTTAAAACATAATCTGCATATCCACCATCTATAGCCATTGAGCCTAAACATAGACTCTCCGACATTGTAGAACATGCTCCATACAAACCAAAAAATGGTATAGCTAAATCACGTGCTGCAAATGATGATGGAAATATTTGATTAATTAAATCACCGCCATATAGCAAATTAATATCACTAAGTTTTTTATGTGCTTTTTTAACATTCATCTCCATTACAGTTTTAACCATTTTACTTTCAGCTAGCTCCCACGTTTTCTCTCCATACAGATCATCTGTTAATATTAAATCAAATTTATCTTTTAAAGGACCCTCCCCTTCTTTTGGACCAACTACAGAAGATGCTGCTATTATAGTTGGTAAATTATTTAGTTTTATAGTTCTTTGTCCAATTCTTTTTTTTATCATTATTTCACATCCTTAAAACGTCAATATATTAAACTTTATGGAAGCATCTTGATAATATAATAAATTAATCCACATAATATAGAGGATGAAATCCCGTAAACTAACACAGGTCCTGCTATCTTAAATAAATTCGCTCCAACACCTAATACATATCCTTCTTTTTTAAATTCCATAGCTGGAGAAACTATGGAGTTGGCAAATCCTGTTATAGGGATTATAGAACCTGCTCCTGCACGCTTTCCTATCAAATCATATACTCCTAATCCTGTTAGAAATGCACCTATAAATATCAATGTCATTGATGTTGCAGATGTTGCTGCTAATTTATCTAAACCCATAAAATTCATATAAAAATCATTGATTCCCTGCCCTATACAACAGATTATTCCACCTACTATAAATGCTAAGACACCGTTTTTGAAATAAGTAGGCTTTGGACTTATTTTATCAACATATTCCTTATATTCATTTTTATTAGATTTCATAATAGACATATAATTTCCCTCCTATCTTTATAGAACTTTAAATTACTTCTTAATTAGTATTTGGAAAAATGTAAAAATTAAACTATAATTCTAAAAAAAAAACTCCTTTTATTAAATCAAAGGAGTTTTTTCATTCATTTTATTAACATATATACGATTTTAACTTCATCAATACTTTCTTTTCGATTCGAGATACTTGAACTTGAGATATTTTAAGTATATCTCCTATTTCACTTTGTGTTTTGTCTTCAAAATATCTCAACATAATAATTTGACGTTCTCTTTTTTCTAATTTCCCTAATACTTCTTTTAAAAGTATATTATCAATAACCTTCTCTTCTTCATTTTCACCTTTTAAACTTATTTTATCTATTAAACATATAGGAGAACCTTCTTCTTCATGTATAACACCATGCAAATATTCTACAGAGAAATTTGCCTCCATAGCCATAACTAAATCTTCTTTTTCCACATCTAATTCATTTGCAATTTCTTCCACAGTAGGCTCTCTTCCAAATTTTTTAGTTAAAAATTCACTTTGTGATTTAGCCTTAATAGCTAATTGTTTAAGAGATCTTGACACTTTAACCATCCCATCATCTCTTAAATATCTTTTTATTTCACCAAGTATCATCGGTACTGCATATGTAGAAAATTTTACATTAAATGTAGGATCAAACTTATAAATTGCTTTAATAAGTCCTATTGATCCTAATTGAAATAAATCATCTCTTTCATACCCTATATTAGAAAATTTAGATACAACACTTCTGACTAATCCCAAGTTGTTTGATATGAGCACTTCCTTAGCTTCCTCATCACCCTTTTGGGCCCTTTCTAATAGCTCTAAGGTTTCTTCATGACTAAGTAAGTGTCTTTTTTCTTCTTTTTTAGCAGCTACACTCATATTCAAACCTCTATCCTTTTATCTTATTTAGGTAATTCTATAGTTTTAGTCATCACTACCTTAGTTCCCTCACCTTTTATGGAAACTACATTTAATTCATCCATAAAGCTTTCCATAAATGAGAATCCCATTCCCGATCTTTCTAGCTCGGGTTTAGATGTATACATAGGTTGCATCGCCTGCTCAATATCTTCTATTCCATTGCCTCTATCTTCAACTACTACCTTTATTGTTCTATCTTTCATCTCACATCTTAAATATACAAATTTAGATTCATCTTCATCATATCCGTGAATTATAGCATTTGTAACAGCTTCTGATACAGCTGTTTTTATATCAGATATTTCATCTAATGTTGGATCTAATTTTGCTGCAAAAGATGCAACTATTACCCTAGATAAACTTTCATTTTCTGATTTAGCTGAAAATTTTACCTCTAAAATATTATTCATTTTAAAAGTTCCCCCTTTAATAATTAAGAATTTATTGCATCTTCAAAAGTGTCATAAATATCGATTATTTTACTCATCCCAGATAAATTAAATATTTTTTCAACTCTAGAATTCATATTTATCACAGATACTCTACCGCCATGATTTACAATTTTTTTATATCTTCCTATTATTACACCAATTCCAGAAGAGTCCATAAAGTTGACATATTGAAAATCAAATATAATATATGAAATTTGTTTTTTCATTAAAATTGCATCAACTTCTTCTCTTACTTCTCTAGCTATATGATGGTCAAGCTCTGTAGATAAAATTTCAACTAATAATGTTTTATCTTCTAGATAGCATTTAATCATTTGTTTTCCCCCCTAGTATTAACATTTACTCATTATCAATTCTAGTAAAGTATTTTTAATCCTTCAATGAAATTTATCTAGTTTTGTTACTTTATGTATATATAAAAATACATATAAATTTTACAACCTATTATTACCTATCAATTAATATATTTTCCATTTTTTACTTGTTATATTCTTAAAAATTTCTATTTTATTAAAAAAGTGCCTATGAAATATAAATATTTCTTAGACACTTGATTTTTCTAAAAGCTATTAAAATTAAAATTGATAGACATCTTTCTCCAATCCTAGCTATTTGGTTTTAGTATGAATTTTTTGCAATCATATTACCCTATCTAAATTCGCAGTGATTGCTCTGCTACACACTTATATCTTGATTATGTCATTACTTAATAAATTTTTAGCAGTTATATAATTCTTCATTAAAGTTCTACTATAAATTATTATTGAATTATTTGATATAATTAATTACTTCTTTGTTTATTATATTTTTATAAATTATTTAAATTACTAAGCATGTGATATTTTCACAAATTTTATAACAACTTTATTCCATATGATTCCGATTATTAAAGCTTGTATTGGTATCATAATAACTGATTTAATTATACGTGTTGGAAGCAAAGCTAAATAGCCTTTACCCATCATTATAGATAACCAATAAGTATCAAGTCCTAAATTTATCACAAGACAAACTGTTAAAACTGAACCTATTATTCTAGTCCAAGTAACAGGCTTATTGTATAAAAATACACCGTATGTTAAACCAGTTAAAAATGCAGTTAAGGTAAACCCTGGAAAGTATGCCCCTGATGGGAATAGTAACATTCCTAAAGTATCACCTATTACATAAGATATACCTGCACTCAACGGCCCATACATCATTGCTGTTATTGCTATTGGTAAAAATCCAAATCCTATTCTTAATATTGGTGTTTGTATAGAACAGAATCTAGTTAATATAACTTCTATCGCTATTAGTAAACTTATTTGTATTAATTTTTTTACATCAAATTTATTATCCATAAATTTCCTCCTATTCTAGCTGGACACACATTAGTCGTTATGTGAATGGAGGCATAAAAATGATAATTTAACTTTTGAAATTCATTACACTGCTATTTATCATTTATATTGTCTATCTATCAAATTAAAATAACAAGCATGTTTCATAACTATCACAATAATCTTTCAGATTAATAATTTAACATCATAAGATTTGCATATTAATGAAATGAATATCTTTTAATGTCTTTCTATTAATGTCATTTTACATAGATATAACTTATCTATATGTATAAATAGAAAGGCTTCTGTTATTATGATAATTAATTAACACCCATTTTAAAGTATATCATAATCACATAGGTTTGTACTGTAAAAGATTCAATATTATTATGATAATGATTTATCAAATTTGCCAATATTTATTATTAGTTGGAAAAAAAATAACTTGATTAATTAATCAAGTTACTCTATTTTTAATTATTTTCTTCTTTGGTTAGCTTTTTCTATATTAATTTTATTACCTTTTATTTTTATGTTTTTCATTTTATCTAATACTTTTTTAGCCTTTTCTTTTGGAACTTCTACAAATGTATATTTATCATATATATCTATCGTTCCAACTAGTTTTCCTGGTATTCCAGCTTCTCCAGCTATAGCACCAACTATATCTTTAGCTTGAATCCTTTGATTTTTACCTACATTTATAAATAATCTAACCATTCCAGATTCAGCACCTGTTTTTGAACGCTTTCTGTCTCCTCTGTCTCTACGTCTTCTTCCAGATTCTTCTTTGTAGCTAGAAGTTTCTTCAACTATCTCTTGTTTTTCTTCATCACCTAATGCTATTTTTACAAGAGCCGCAGCAACCTCTATAGCTTCTAGTCCCTCTTCCTCACAAAGATTTTCTAACCATTGAGTTTGTTTAGATAAGTTACTATCTTTTATAACTTCTTTAACTTGTTTAAAGAATGCTGTTACCTTTTTCTCTTCAACGTCAGCAATTGTAGGTATATTATGTCTTACTAATTTACATTTTGTATATCTTTCTATATCTTTCATTTTTCTTATTTCTTTTCCAAATACGAAACTGAATGATATCCCTTCTCTACCAGCACGTCCAGTCCTACCTATTCTATGCACATAGTATTCTTCATCTTGTGGTAAATCGTAGTTGAATACCATTTCAACATCATCAACATCTATTCCTCTAGCTGCAACATCTGTAGCAACAAGTATATCTATTGTACCTTGTCTAAATTTATCCATCACTATATCTCTTTGAGTTTGTTTTAAATCTCCATGAAGGGCATCTGCAAAGTATCCTCTTGCTTGTAATTCACTAACTAACTCATCAGAACCTCTTTTGGTATTACAGAAAACAACTGATAATTTAGGATTATATACATCTATTAATCTGCATAATACTTCTAATTTATTAGCTCTTCTTGTTTCTATATAATATTGTTTTATGTTTGGTACTGTTAATTCTTTTCTTACTATTTTTATAAGCTGTGGATCATCTTGATATTTTTTAGTAAGTTCTAATATTTCTTTTGACATAGTTGCTGAAAAGAAAGTAGTTTGTCTTTCACTTGGTGTTTGTTCTAATATTAGCTCAATATCTTCTCTGAATCCCATATCTAACATTTCATCCGCTTCATCAAGAACTAACATTTTTACATTGTCCATTTTTAAAGTTCTACGATTTATATGATCAATAACACGACCTGGTGTCCCTATAACAACTTGTACTCCGCTCTTTAAAGATTTTATTTGTCTATCTATTGGTTGACCACCATAAACTGGAAGTGTCTTTATTCCACTTTTATATTTTCCTAATTTTTTCATTTCACTAGAAACTTGAATTGCAAGTTCTCTTGTAGGGCATAATACTACTGCTTGTACGTTTTTATTTTTAGGGTCTACCATATCTAATACTGGTATACTAAATGCCGCTGTTTTTCCTGTCCCTGTTTGTGCTTGTCCTATAACATCTTTCCCTGTTAATATCACAGGTATTGATTGTGCTTGTATTGGAGATGGTTCTTCAAATCCTAATTCCGCTACTGACTTCTTTATCTCGTCACTTATTGGTAAATCTTCAAATTTTATTATATTCATAAATTAATTATTTCCTTTCCGTTATCATAAATATTAACTTTTCTATTATATAGTTTATTTCAATATTATGCAATTATATTTTTACCTAAAAAAAAGGTCCTATTCAGTTAATCACTTAATTAAAGAAATTTCCTTGAATAAAACCTTTCATTAATATGTAATATTTTTATAATTATTTAAGCTAAGTACATAAAGTATAAAGTAGTTATATATATTATATATGTTCCTAACATTAGGAATCCTTGAATCCTATACAACTTGCTTTTTTTCATAGTTGGTAATATTAACAAAAGTAAAAGGCCAATCATAAATAGAAAATCAATTTTAATATTCTGGGCTAGTATAGGCAAATCATTTATTAATGATGAAATTGCAATTACAGATGTTATATTTAAAATGTTTGCACCTAAAATATTTCCTACTGATATTCCATGATGCTTTTTCCTTATAGCTGTCAAAGATGATACTAACTCTGGAAGAGATGTTCCAAGAGCTATAACAGTTAAACTTATTACTCCTTGAGGTATCCCTATAAAACTAGCTAATTTAACACCATTATCTACTAATAATTTTGAACCTACTACCATCATTACTAGTCCTAAAATAAAAAGTAATGCTGTTTTTAAATTCTCAAATTTATTAGAAGTTGCTCTAAAAGAATTCATTCCATCATTACTATTAGAAGAATTTTTACTATTTCCAGAAACACTTTTTACATTAGTATACATATACACAGCTAGCAATATGATTAGTAATAGTCCATCTTTTCTAGTAATACTTCCATCTCTTCCTAAAATCATTAAGGCTAAAACTGATATAAGCAATATAATTGATTTTGATGAAAACATCCCCTTGTCTACTTTAAAAGGACTTATAAATGCAACTAGCCCTAGTATTAATCCTGTATTACATATTATTGAGCCTACAGCATTTCCTAAGCTCATAGTTGTATGATTATCTATGGATGCTAATGTGGATACAGTTAACTCAGGCAAAGTCGTTGCAAAACTTACTATTGTTGCTCCTAAAATTATTTCTGATATACCAGTTTTCTTTCCTATTAACACAGTACAATCAATAAAAATATCTGCTCCTTTTGTTATTAATACAAATCCTGTAAAAAATAAAATTATAACTAAAGCCATCATATCTCCCCCCTATATTCTATATCTATTCTAAGCCTTTTCCTTTATGCTCAAATTTTTTATATTTTTTTATAAAAACATGTTTAACTTTAAAATCTAGGGGTATCTATTTAATATAACAAATTAAGATAAATTATTAGTAAATTCGATAAGATTTGGTAAGATATTTTTGTATACAATATACTGTGTTTGTGCTAGAATATATCTTGTTGATACTTATCAATATATTTTTAACATTTTTATTAAATTTTTAATATAAAACAATCACTTTTAGGAGGATGTCTAAATGAAAGCATGGCAAGGTTTTAAAACTGGAAAATGGACTAAAGAAGTAGACGTTAGAGGGTTTATACAAGCTAACTACACTCCTTATGAAGGAGATGCTTCTTTCTTAGCAGGAGCTACAGAAAACACAAAAGAATTATGGGCTGAAGTAATGGAGCTATTCAAAAAAGAAAGAGAAAATGGTGGAACATTAGATGTTGATACTAAAACTGTTTCTGCAATAGATGCTTACGCGCCTGGATATATAGACAAAGATAAAGAAACTGTAGTTGGTTTACAAACTGACGCACCACTAAAAAGAGCTATAATGCCTGAAGGTGGTATAAGAATGGTTGAAACATCTTGTAAAGCTTACGGATTCGAATGTGATCCACAAGTAAGTGAAATATTCACTAAATACAGAAAAACTCATAACCAAGGTGTATTCGATGCTTATACTTCTGAAATGAGAGCTGCTAGAAAATCTGGTATAATAACAGGTCTTCCAGATGCTTACGGAAGAGGTAGAATAATAGGTGACTACAGAAGAGTTGCTTTATACGGTGTTGATAGATTAATAGAAGATAAAATGCAACAAAAAATTTCTTTAGAAGTTTCTTGCATGGATGAAGATGTAATAAGATTAAGAGAAGAAATATCTGATCAAATAAAAGCTTTAGAAGCATTAAAAAGAATGGCTGAATCTTACGGATTCGATATATCTAAGCCAGCTACTAACTCAAGAGAAGCTGTACAATGGTTATACTTCGCTTACTTAGCAGCTATAAAAGACCAAAATGGTGCTGCTATGTCAATAGGTAGAACTTCTACTTTCTTAGATATATACTTTGAAAGAGATTTAAAAGCTGGTTTAATAACTGAAGAAGAAGTTCAAGAATTAATGGACCACTTCGTTATGAAATTAAGAATGGTTAAATTCTTAAGAACTCCAGACTACAATGAATTATTCTCTGGTGACCCAACATGGGTAACTGAGTCAATTGGTGGTATGGGTATAGATGGTAGAACATTAGTAACTAAAAACTCATTCAGGGTTTTAAATACTCTTTATACTATAGGACCATCTCCAGAACCAAACTTAACAGTACTTTGGTCAAACAACTTCCCACAAGGATTCAAAGATTTCTGTTCTAAAGTATCTATAGATAAAAGTTCAGTTCAATACGAAAATGATGATTTAATGAGACCTTACTGGGGAGATGATTACGGAATAGCATGTTGTGTATCTGCAATGAGAATAGGTAAACAAATGCAATTCTTCGGAGCTAGAGCAAACCTTGCAAAAACTTTACTTTACGCTATTAATGGTGGTAGAGATGAAAATTCAGGAAAACAAGTTGCACCTAAATTCCAACCTATTACATCTGAATACTTAGACTATAATGAAGTTATGGAAAAATTTGATGTAATGATGGATTATGTTGCAAAAATATATATTAAAGCATTAAATGCAATTCA
>NZ_JAGHFM010000152.1 GCF_017888745.1 Terrisporobacter sp.
ATCCCACATTGATTTTACATCTTCATCTTTTTCCAACTTCATTATAACTTCATTTTCTGTAGTATATAAATCATTTATATTAATAACATTTTTGTCTACTGCTAATTTCAATAAATCAGCTAAGTACTGCATAGAGAATCTATCATAGTCAGCGGTGTATACTTTAGAATTAAGTATGGATACAGAAGTAAATTCTATAGCCTTATCTAAAGTTTTAAAAGAAATTTCATCTTGTCCAAACTCATTTTTACTTACAACTAAATCGTCATATATGCTTTTAATTTCATCCAAAGATTTAAATCCATAGTAAAAAGCATTGCCAAGAGTATATTCTAATCTATCTGCTGAAAGAAGAGGAGAATCATTATCTGCAATAGGATATATATGATAGTCATATACATCTTGAGTTGTTAAATTATACTTTTTAAGTATTTTCTGTATTTCTATAGAGTTTTCTATGATTTCTTGTGTTTTTTCTTCTGTAGACTCTTGAGTTTCATGATCTCCATTTAGAAAATCAACTACATGGGCAAATACAGGAGAACTTATATCGTGTAAAAGGCCTGCTATGGACTGTTTTATATCTTTTGTAAAATGCCAAATTATAAGAGCGACTCCTATGCTATGGTTGTATCTAGTATAATTTTTCCCCTTAGAAAAGATAGGAAAACTAGTGTATTCACATCCACAGTTCATACCAACATTACTTAGCCTTTTAAATTCAGGAGTCTCTACTAACTCATCTATAAATAAAGGAAAATCATTATTGTATATATGAAGTAAATCCAAATTAATTCCTCCTTTTTAAATTTAACGTTTATTTATAAAATTTAAATTTTAATCTTAATTATATAATAATTTTACCATAACTAATTAACGAATTTAAGTATATTTATTTGAGATTTAAATATTTATATGACTAATTTGTAATTTTATCTATATTTATAATAATAATATAATTATTGTATAATTAGTAAATATAATAGGAAAAATTGGAGGTAACTATGATTAATATCCTTATGATAGAAGATGATAGCACAATAGCTTTTGGAGTAAAATATGCCCTAGAACAAGAGGGATTTAATATTGACATATGCAATGATTTAGAAAGTGGTAGAAATATCTTAAATGCAAAAACTTTTGATATTATACTTTTAGATGTAATGCTTCCAGACGGGAATGGTTATGATTTCTGCAAAGAAATTAGAAAATCTAAAGATATTCCAATAATATTTTTAACAGCCTGTGATGAAGAAATAAATATAGTTATGGGACTTGATATAGGTGGTGACGATTACATGACAAAGCCATTTAGAGTTAGAGAACTTATATCTAGAATAAAAGCAGTAGTCAGAAGAAACAAAGGAGAAGATAAAGGTAAGAAAGTTTTAAGATATGGTGATTTAAGTGTTCATACATTGGAAGCTAGAGTATTTAAAGGTGGTGAAGAAATATTTTTAACTTCTGCTGAATACAAATTAATGCTAATTTTAATTCAAAATGAAAATATAGTTTTAAGTAGAAATCAGATATTAGAAAAATTATGGGATGTAACTTATGATTTTATTAATGATAATACATTAACTGTTTATATAAAGCGTCTTAGAGAAAAGATAGAAATTGATGCATCAAATCCTAAGCATATTATTACTGTTAGAGGTATGGGATATAAATGGAATGGAAGTGAATATAATGATTAAACACAATATAGAAATGAGAAGTTTTATAAGATATTATATTTCCATATTTTTTATTTTTATTTTTGTATCTTTAGGAGTTTCTTATATTAACTTAAATATCATCAAAGATAAAGTTGTAGAAAATAATCAAGCTATATTAGGACAAATATTAGTAAATAGACCAGAATTAGAAGGTGAAATTGTAGATATAATAACTCGAGGCAATTCTAAAGAAAACATAGATAAAGGAAAAGAAATATTAGATAAGTATAATTATGATGAAAATATTACTTTAAGAAATGAACCTATAATATATTCCAGTAAAATAGAAATTATTAATGTAAATTTAGTATTTCTTGTTTGTATATCTACAGCATTTATAATTTTATCATTATTTTATTTTAAGAAGATATACAATGATATAAAGGATATGACTGACTATGTTTATAATAGTTCTGAAGGTATAAATTTTGAAATGAAAAATAGAAATCAAGAAGGACAAATTGGGGTTTTAAAAACAGAACTCCTAAAAATGACAAATATATTAAAAGAAAAAGTAGAACTTCTAAATAAAGAAAAAATATTTTTAAATGATATTATTTCAGATATATCTCATCAATTAAAAACGCCTATGACATCTTTAATTATACTTAATGATTTGATGTATGATGATTTACCAAAAGAAACTAAAATTGAGTTTTTAGATAAAATAAAATCCCAGCTAAGTAGGATGGAATGGTTAATAAAAAGTATGTTAAAACTTTCTAAAGTAGAAGCCAAGGTAATTAACTTTGAAAATAAAAAAATAAATATTAAAGAATTAATAAATAAATCTATATCACCAAGTTTGATACCTATGGAGTTAAAGAATATTGATTTAAGTATAAATGGAGATGAAAAAGCTAGTTATATAGGTGATATTAATTGGAGTAGTGAAGCTTTAGTTAATATTATTAAAAATTGTGTAGAGCACACTAATGAAAATGGTAGTATAACTATTAATTATGAAGAAAACCCACTATATTCAGAGATAATTATAAAAGATAGTGGAGAGGGAATAGATAAAAAAGACTTACCTCATATATTTAAAAGATTTTATAAAGGCAAAAACTCTTCTAAAAGTGATAGTGTAGGAATAGGTCTTGCCATGGCAAAATCAATTATAGAAAGTCAAAATGGTGACATATATGCAAAGAGTGAAAAAAACAAGGGAACTGAATTTCATATTATCTTCCATAAAAACTATAGTGACTAATATGTCACTTTTAAATTCATCTCACTGTAAGGATAAAATTTTAGAATATAAATATAAAATTAATTGATAGCTGGATTAATAATTATAGAATAAAATCATGGAGGATAATATGGAGATTTTAAAAGTAAAAAATTTATCAAAAAGCTACGGTAAGGGAGAAGCCAAGGTAGAAGCATTAAAAAATATAAATTTATCTGTAAATAAAGGTGAATTTGTAGCAATAGTAGGACCAAGTGGGAGTGGAAAAAGTACATTGTTACACTTAATAGGTGGAGTAGATAAGCCAACTGGTGGACAAGTTTTAATTAATGATGTTGATATATACTCATTAAAAGAAAAAGATTTATCTATATTTAGAAGAAGAAATATAGGTCTTATATATCAATTTTATAATTTAATACCAGTATTAAGTATAAAAGAAAATATATTATTACCTGCAGAATTAGATAATAGAAAAATAGAAAAGAATTATTTAGATGATTTATTAAAAACTTTAGGTCTAAAGGAAAGGGAAAATCATCTTCCCAATGAATTAAGTGGTGGTCAACAGCAAAGAACATCAATAGGTAGAGCTTTAATAAATAGACCATCTATTGTACTTGCAGATGAGCCAACAGGAAACTTAGATAGTAAAAACTCAAAGGAAGTCTTAGAGTTATTAAAGTTATCAGTAAGAAAGTATAACCAAACTTTAATAATGATAACTCATGATCCAAATATAGCTCTTCAAGCAGATAGAGTTATAACTATAGAAGATGGTATTATAAAAAGTGATGAGGTGATATAAATGAATTTATACACATCATTAACTTTAAGATATTTAAAAGAAAATAAAAAAAGAACAATAGTTACTATTATAGGGATAATATTATCTACTGCATTAATTTGTGGAATCGGGAATATATTTGAGAGCTTAATGGATTGGCAAATTAGGGAAACTGTCTCAGTAAATGGTAGTTTTCATGCTACTTTTGATAATATAAATAAAAAGGATATTAACATAATAACTAAAAGTGCTGGAGTAGCAAAATATGGTTACAGCAAAGAATTGGGAGTCTCTAAATTAGAAAATAAAAAAGAAAATTTGATAGAAGTAAAATCATATGATAAATCTGTTTTTGAATCTTATGGTATTACTGTAAAAGAAGGAAGACTTCCTAAAAATGATAATGAGATAGTATTAAGTGAATTATTTTTATCTTTAAGTGATAAAAAGATAGGAGACACTATAAAACTAGATATAGGTAAAAGGGTAACACTAGATGGTGATGACTTAAGTGGGTCTTGGGTATCAGAAGATGAAAAAATAATAAATGCTAAAAGTAAAGAATTTAAAATAGTAGGTATAATCAATAGACCAGGATTTGAAATAGGAAACCAAGTTATAAATGGGAT
>NZ_JAGHFM010000021.1 GCF_017888745.1 Terrisporobacter sp.
GGAATACCTACATCAAAAGACGGAAAAGTACTTCCATGCGGTATATTTGGAAGATGGGAGAGTAAATAACAATGATAAAGGTTATATATGAAGATAATCATTTATTAGTTGTTGAAAAGCCTGTAAACATATTATCACAAGGAGATAATACCAACGATGATGATATGGTAAATCTTTTGAAGAAGTATCTTAAAGAAAAATATAATAAGCCAGGGAATGTATTTGTAGGATTGGTTCATAGATTAGATAGACCTGTTGGAGGATGTATGGTATTTGCTAAAACATCTAAAGCAGCTTCTAGGCTTTCAGAACAAGTTAGAAATAAATCTTTTAAAAAGACTTATAGAGCAGTAATACATGGTAATATGGATAAAAGACAAGATAATCTTTTAGATTATTTATATAAAAATAAAAAGACTAATATGGTTAGTGTAGTTAGTAAAAATACTAAAGATGCTAAGGATGCTAGGCTGTCATATGAAACACTAGATTCTAAAAAAGGATTAAGTCTTGTTCAGATAGATTTGCAAACAGGTAGACCTCACCAAATAAGGGTACAATTCTCAAGTAGAAAACATCCTTTATTTGGAGACCAAAGATATGGTAAAGATTTAAATAAAGTAGGTCAACAAATATCTCTATGGTCTTATAAAATTGAGTTAGAGCATCCAACTAAAAAAGAAAAAATGGAATTTGTGTGTGATGTTCCAAATGAATACCCATGGGATATTTTTAATGTATAAAATAAGGAGATATCATGGAAAGATATAAAGGGTTTTATATTGATGAACCTTATGGAAATAATGTTTTTTCATACGAAGAAAGAGAAAATAAAAAAATTTTCGTACCTAAATTAATAAAAGGTGATTTGGAAGATGTAAAAGTAGGACAGCATATTGTTTTTAATGAGATAGATGATGATATTGAAATTAAAGCAAAAGGTCTTGAAAACTTAGTGGAATATAAATTAAATGATAAAACTATTTATGTTTTTGATAATCATAATCACGCCTTTTATTTTTGGATGAAAAGTTTAAAAAATAAAGAATTTAATAAAGGTTGTAAATTAGTACATGTAGATCAACATAAGGATATGAGAGAGCCACATAGCTATGATGTTGATATAGAAAACTTAGATGATGTATTTACATATACAAATAAGGTTCTTAACGTAGGTAACTTTATTCAACCTGCTTTGAAAAAAGAAATATTTTCACAAGTAATAATTATTGATAGTTCGTATAGTTTTGAAATAGACTTAGAGGGAGAATATGTTTTAGATATAGATTTAGACATATTTTCAAAAGATATGGATTACATTCCTTATGGGTTTAGATTAGAAAAAATAAAAAAACTTATAAATGGAGCAAAAGTAATTACAATAGCTAGTAGTCCATACTTTATAGACCAAGACTATGCCATAAAGGTATTAAAAGAACTATTTAATTGTGATATAATAAGATAGCTAAATAAATGAAAATATAATTAAAATTTAGGAGGAGCGTTAATATGAGTTTATTAACAGAATGGAGAGCTTTAAGTGAAAATCTTGAAACTCAAGAAGCAGAAATAAAATTCTGGGAAGAGTACTTAAAAGTAGAGGCTGGAATATATAATGAATTATTAAATAATAAAGTTGAAGTAGTAGAAGGTAAAGTTACAGATTTAGCTGCTAAATACAATACTTCTGTAGAATACTTCATGGGATTCATAGACGGAATAAGTGAAAGCTTAAAAGAAGATATAGTTTTAGAAGAAATAGAGGCTGATTCAGAAATATCTTTAAAAATAGATTTCGAAAAATTATACTATAATATGTTAAACGTAGAAGCAGAATGGTTATATACTTTACCAGGTTGGGAAGGTATATTATCAGCTGAAAAGAGAAAAGAATTAGAAAAAGCATACAAAAAATCTAAAACTGTTGTTAAAGAAAACAAGGTTGGAAGAAATGATGCTTGTCCATGCGGAAGCGGTAAAAAGTACAAAAAATGTTGTGGAAAATAATTAATTTAGACTGCTTAATATAGGCAGTCTTTTTTGAATTTATAATAATATAAGTATTTTAAAGCCATAGATAATAAATTTAATTATCTATGGCTTTATTTAATGCATCTATTAACTTATTTTTAAAGATATTAATATCAACATATTCTATCTCTATAGGAACTTGAATTTTTTCAAATAAATCAAAAATAATATCATCAGTAAATTTACAAACTTTAGTATCTCCGATTATTACATTTTCATACTTGCCATATTGTTGTCTAATATCGTACAAATCAACGGCATTTATAAATTTATTCAGTTCATCGAACTTAAGTACCCATCCAGGTGTTATATATAAATTTTTATCGTCAATAATATTTTTTTTATTATCATTTTTGATTATTAATTCGATACAATTAGAATCATTAAAAGTAATTACATTATCATAATTTTTTAAGAAGCTATGGAACATATAATGACATTTGCTACCATATAATAATATGACTTTATATGACTTTAGTTGATCCAAATTACTGATAATTTCTGATTTGAGTTTATCTAAATTAGTATGTAATCCGAAAGGTAAATATTTAACATCAATATCTGCTTTAATTTTCTTTTCACTTTTAATTTCTTCTAAAATCTTAGTTAATTCTGGTTCAA
>NZ_JAGHFM010000153.1 GCF_017888745.1 Terrisporobacter sp.
CTATATCCATTTTCATCTATACAACTTCTAGTGATCCATCCTTTACTATTTCCATGAACCTTATCTATATATTCTAATTTATTTCTTTTTATTGCTTGTCCCACCACTTCACCTCCTTTGTTAGACATTTTATTATATCACATATTTCTATATTCACTAAAATATCTAACTTTTACTTTTCATAATTTTATAACATAAATATGTACTAAATTTAACTATAGCCTTTTCTATTAACTCTCAATATGAGATTGTTTTATTAATATATTTTAAACTAAAATAAATCTGTTCATAAAATAATTTATGAACAGATTTGAAACTACTATTTTATTTTTATATTTATTCTATTATCAAATATTTTTATCTTTGTATAAAACCCTAAATTTTCATCTATTATTTTTTTGTAAAAATAATAGATATAATTAACCCTAAAAATATAACATACATAATTATATAATTTATATCTAGTAAACTCCCCTGTCTATCAAACCCAAATCTATATATAATAAATGAAATTAATACTAATATAATAAAAATTAAGTTAATTTTTTTTTTATATTTCATTCTATCTCCTCCTAATAATAACTTAAATCATAATCGTCGATATAAATCCTTCAATAAATGCTGCTATTATAATCAGGCTAATTCCTAAAATACCTAATTTAAAATAAATTTTTATATTCTCTAAAATTTTATACTCTTTATTTAATATTTTATTTTTAATAAATATTATTGGAATTATTGACGCAGCTGCCAAAATATTAAAAGCTATTATCTCTAATCCCCCATGAAAAGCTACTAACTTAAATAAATATAAAAAAGAATATGTTTTTATTGTTACTCCACAAACTATCCCAAAGAAAATTCCATTTAAACATATAAATCCAATACTACTTATTCCCCCAAAAATAACTCCACTTAAAATCTTAATTCCTAATTTTAAATTATTATTAAGGACTTCCAAGAAAATATACTCTTTTTCTAATAATTGTATATTTTGTTGATTAAATATTTTCTCTCCTCCATCTTTAACACCTATATATAAGCTAAAAAAAATACCTAACAAAAAACATGTTGCATATATACAGTTTATTATTATAAATCCTTTTTTTATATCTTTTGATATATTATTATACATTATTAATTGCTCCATTTTTTAATATATGTAAAATATCATTTTCAAATACTTTTAAATTTGAAGATGATATTTCTTTATCCATTATTATTTTTCCATCATTTATAACAATAACTCTATCACATATCTCCTCAATAAACGATAATTGATGCGCTGAAACTATTACACATGTCCCATTTTCAATCGATATTTTTTTTATAAATTCTCTTATTTTTTTTATTATTACTGGATCTAAGCCATTTAAAGGTTCATCCAATAATAATATTGATGGATTATTAATAATTTGACTAATAAATGATATTTTTTGCTTTGTTCCATGCGAATAATTAATTATAGTTGTATCTAATAAGCTTTTAAGCTCAAAATATTCACTATATTCTCTTATTCTTTTATCTATTAAAGCCTCTTCTAATCCTTTAATTTTTCCTACAAAAAATAAAAACTCTCTTCCTGTTAAATATTCATAAAAATAATGTTCTGCATGCATATAACCTATATTATTTTTTATACTATTAAACCCATCACTTATATCCTTATTTAAAATTCTAACTTCTCCATTATCTATTGGTAAAAGTCCTACCATCATTTTCATAATTGTAGTCTTTCCTGAACCATTCTTACCAACTAATCCTGTAATCTGCCCTTCTTTAAATATTAAATTTAAATTTTCTATTTTAAATTTAGATGCCTCATATACTTTATTAACATTCTTTGCTACTATTACATTATTTATAACTTCCAATATAAGTTCCCCCTCTTTTTATAATAAAGCATAATCCCCCATATAAAACAAAATGATACTATTATATTTAATATAGATGTAGCATATATAAATTTATTTATTTTTAATACTCTTCTATAATTTAATATCCCCATAATAGAATTAACGCTAATCATTATCCATATATATATACTTAATAATATCTGTGCAACTAAATTCCCCATTGAAGTTACTTTTTCTTCATTTTCTTCAAGTTGATTGAAATTTGGGAAAGTTGCATCACTAAAATATTCAATTGATAAATTTGCACAAATATATGATATTGCCAAAATATTAATATATATTAAATATACATCTTTACTCCCTATTACTATTAATGGTATATTTATAATTCCCAATATAGATCCTAATAATATAACAAAATATATAAAAAATTTATAATATATAAATTTTTTAATATCTAAACTCGAATATAATATATACTTTATACAATGTTTTTCACTACTAACAAAAAAATATTTTCTAAATATTGCTACAAATATTGTAGTATACATCATTATAAATCCAAAAATAATAATATTAATATTAATATTATTTTTTTTATTAAATAGTAATAACAAAAAATTTATTAAAAATAATGGAACTATTAGTTTTAACAAAATATCTTTTAATTCTTTATGCCTTTTCAAACTTGTTATTTCCTTCCAAATAACAAGTTTGAAATTATTTTTTATTTTTATAAATTTATATTCTTCTCCTAAAACTATCTCAAATTTATTTTCTCCATATCCTATAATTAATATCTTTTCAACCTTTTTTAATAAAAGTTTTGTAATAAAACTGTTACTTAATATAACTATTAAACAATTAAATAAATTATTTAAACTATATAAAATATTCTTATTTATTATTTTTACAACTCCAACCCAAAAACTAATTCCTAATATTAACAATATACAAAATATAAAAAAAATCATCAAACCTTTATATTTTTTTAATATTATATTTATACATATTAAAATCAATCTTATTTGAAAAAATATAATACAATATATTATATAC